>JBDTTZ010000107.1:0-9292 GCA_040008015.1 Gemmatimonadota bacterium | reverse complement strand
GCCGCGCTCATCGTCATCAGCTTGTAGAGCCAGTGGAACCGCTCCTCGCCCAGCGCGGCGAAGTGCTTGCCCAGCCGGGCCAGCGACAGAAGCTCGCGCGGGCTCAGCGACGTGGGATCGGGTGGCACCATGCTGATGATCGGCCGCACCGCCATCGCCATGTGGTGCATCAGCCGCCCGAATTCATCATACGCCTCGGCGTCACGGGGAGAATGCCGGATCAGTTCCCGCCGGGTGGCATCGTGGTCTGCCCAGGCCGCGAGGTAGTCGCCATTGGGCAGTGGAGTCAGCGTGCTTTCCAGCGGCAGCACCTGGAGGCCGTGCGCGGGAAGATCCAGGTCACGAATGATTTCAGGCCGCAGCAGGCTCACCACGTAGGAATAGACGGTGAACTTGAATCCGGGGAAGATTTCCTCAGTGACCGCCGCTCCGCCGACCCGGTAACGCTTTTCCAGCACGATGACTTTCTTGCCGGCGCGCGCCAAATAGGCGGCCGCAACCAGACCGTTGTGTCCTCCTCCCACAATCACGGCATCGTAGCGTTGCTTCGTCACGACTTTCCCTTGGCTCCGGTAGATCACGCGCGCCCGTTTGCTCTTCCCTGGACCGGCTGTTTTTCAACTCAGAGTCTCAGAGACTCAGAGACTGCATACTACCCATGGGACAACAGCAGCGTGGCGTAGTGAAGGCATCCCAACTGGATCGCTCTGAGTCTTTGAGTCTCTGAGTTGAAAACGATAGCCCTGAAAGGAAACTCAACGGTCACTTCCTTTTCCGTTCGGGATCGAAAAACGGTGTCTTTACGATCTTCGCTGCCGCCTGTTTCCTCCGGTGCTCGACGGTAACCTCCATCATCACCTCAGATCCCAGCTTCGTATGCGAGGACTCCAGGTGCGCCATCGCGATATACTTCTTGAGAATGGGTGACCAGCAGCCGCTGCTGGCGTACCCCACCTGCTCTCCGCCCACGTAGACCGGCACGCTCACCCGCCAGGCCATGGTCGGCAGCTTGGGCGGCAGCTTGACCTCGGCATAGAGCCGCTCCAGCGACTCCCACTCCACTTCGATTCCGACGAACTGCCACGCCGGTCCCCGCTGTTTCTCCTCGACCAGTGCTTGCTTGCCGACGAAGGGGCCCTTCTCCAGGTTGACAGTCCAGCCGAGGTTGAGCTCGAAGGGCGTTGACGTCTGGGAATCGATCAGGGCGTGATGGGAGGAGACGTAATCAACTTCGAGGAGCAGCAGCCCGGCTTCGATCCGCGCTACATCGAGCGCCAGGATGCCGGAGGGCACCAGACCATACAGCTCGCCGACCCTGGCCAGGACATCCCACAGCTCAACCGCCCGCGGCGCCTCCACCCAGATCTCGTAGCCCAGGTCGCCGGTGTAGCCGGTTCGGGAAACCGTGACCGGAATCCCCTCGAGGGTTCCCGGCATCACCCGGAAATACTTGAGGCCGGAAACGTCGATGCCCGCGGCCATGAGGATGTCGCGGGAGAGCGGGCCCTGGAGCGACACCGCGCCCATCGAGTCCGAGACGTCTTCAATGGTGACCGAAAGGCCCAGGGCATTCTGGAAGAGCCAGCGCAGATTGGGATCCGCCGAGGTCAGCCGGAACGTGTCCTCGGAAAGCCGGGAAACCGTGCCGTCGTCAATGACCTTTCCCGCCGGGTCGCACCAGGGGGTGTACATCACCTGGCCGACCTTCGACTTGGTCATGTCGCGCGGCAGCACCCGGTCGAGCAGCCGGAGCGCGTCGCGTCCCCTGATCATGTATTTGAAGAGTGGCGATACATCGATAAGGGCCGCCGAGTTGCGGATGGCGGCGTACTCCCGATCGTGGAGCAGGTCGTAGGAGCTGGCTACCACGTGTCCGGCCCAGCGGCGCCAATTCTGCCCCTCTGAGAGCGGGGCGGTGCGAGCGTGGAATGGGGTGGTCTTGAGCATGGTTTACCGAGGCGTCCTCATCCGGTGTAACCCAGTCGCTTGGAAATCCGGGTCGTGGTTTCCAGCAGTATCGGCAACAGCTCGCGCAACCGGTCCATCGGGAGCCGCGCGCTGGGGCCGCCCACGCTTGCTGCCGCGACGACCCGCCCCTCGTGGTCGGAGACCGGCGCGGCCATCGCGCTGTATCCGTCCTCCAGCTCACCGATGGCCATGGCATAACCCTGCGACCGCACCTTCGCGAGGTCGGCGCGGAGCGAGGTCATGCTGGTCGTGGTCCGCCGGGTCACGGCCGCCAGCGGCGTCTTCAGCACCAGCTTGCGCTCGCTTTCGGGCAGCGCCGCCAACAGGACCTTTCCGGTCGACGTCGCGTGCGCCGGCCACCGGGTTCCGACCGACGGGCTGGCATGCAACCAGCTCCGGCTGTGCACTTCGTCCACGATCAGGACTTCGCCGTGCACCAGGATTTCGATGGTGGCCGTTTCGTCGGAGCGGCGCGCCAGGTCGTCGATGTACTCGTGGCTCACCACCCGGAGATCGCTGGAGCGCAACGCGCGCGCCCCCAGGGCGATCGCCTCGGGGCCCAGCCGGTAGGCTTCCGTCGCCGGGTTCCGGGCCACCAGGCCCTCGCTTGTCAGCGCGGTCAGCAGCCGGTACACCGTGGTCTTGTTGAGCCCCGCGGCCCGGGCCAGCTCGGTCAGGCCCCACTCCGGCTTGGCGTCGCTGAATATCTTCAGCAAAGCCACGGCGCGCCGCACCGCCTGGGTCCCGGAATATGCTTCGACCTGTGTCATTATGAAATGAGGGTTCAGATTATGAACCAGTGTAAGCGCGGGGAGAAAGGCTGTCAACTCTTGCGTTGGTTCCCCCAAGGACACCACGGAAGACGAGAACAAACGGATAGAGAATGCTGAGACGCTACCGCTTCAACGCGGATAGGCGCCGAAACGCGCGGATAGACGGTAGGACGGCAAGGCGGTAGGACCACGGGCTGTCATCTCCAGCGCAGCGAGAGATCTTGCTCGAGTTGAGAAGATCCCTCGTTGCACTCGGGATGCCAGCCACTTTGTCGGCGCGTTTCGGCGTAGGTCCGCGTTGAAGCGGTAGCGTTTGATCCTACCTGCCAGCTCCACCCTGCTCATATACCACGCGACCGCCGAGGATCGTCATTCTTACCTTAGTGCGGTCAATCTCCTGCGCCGGGATCGCGAACAGATCCCGGTCCAGCAGAACCAGGTCCGCCAGCTTGCCCACGGTGATCGACCCGGTCGTGCTGTCCGCAAACCGGGCATAGGCCCCGCTCATGGTATACGCCCGGATCATCGCGTCCAGCGGAGCCAGCTCCTCTGGAATCCACGCGGCCCCCGAATCCGCCTCGGGACTCCGCCGAGTCACCGCGACCTGGATCGCCTCCAGCGGATTCATGGACGACACCGACCAGTCGCTTCCCCCGGCCACCACGGCGCCGGTTTTCAACACCGAGCCGATGGGATAGAGCCAGCGAGACCGGGCCGGCCCCAGTACCGGCTCCGTCAGGTCCTCGATATAGGAATCCTGGAAAGCCCAGAGCGGCTGGAAGTCGGCGATAACGCCAAAGGACTTGAAACGGGGAATGTCCTGGGGATCGATCAGCTCGAGGTGCGCGATGATGGGGCGGGAATCGCGGGCGCCGTTGGCTCGGCGGGCATGCTCAAAGGCATCGAGCGTGAGCCGGATCGCCCGGTCGCCGATGGCATGGACGTGCACCTGGAACCCGGCTTTATCCAGCGCGTCGATCAGCGAGTCGAGCGGGGCCGCTTCCAGGTTCGGCGTTCCGGCATTGCCCGGGCGATTGAGATAGGGCAGGAGCAGCGCGGCTGTGCCGGATTCGATCACTCCATCCTCGAAGATCTTCGCGCTGTTGGGATCCAGCATCGGTCCCTTGAACTGGGCGCGCAGCCGCTCCAGCCGGGCCACCTGCCCCGGCCCGGAATCGCTGTTGGTTTCCTGCGCCGCTGTCATGCGAACCGTGAGCGAGCTGTCGTGCTCCATCACCTGATAAGCGCTCAACATGAGCGAATCGGCATTGGCCTCGATCATGGCGGTGATGCCAAAAGCATTCCCCATGGCGAACGCCCGGCGGTAACCCTCGATGTAGTCGGCCTGGGCGTATGGCGGCAGCAGGTGGGAAACCAGGTCGGCCGCGCGCTCTCGAAGAGTGCCCGTGGGGTTTCCGAGAGCATCACGCTCGATGCGACCGTTCGGAGGATCCCGTGTTTCCCTGCTTATGCCGGCCAGCGTCATCGCCCGGGTATTCGCCCATCCGGAATGGCCGTCGGCCGCCCAGAAAAAGGCCGGGCGTTCGGAGACGGCCTGGTCGAGGAAAGCGGCGGTGGGGTTGGCCTTCGGAAAGAGTGGCAGCTGCCACCCCGAGCCTCGAATCCATTTTTCCGCGGGCTTGGCGGCCGCGCAGCTCCGTATGTGTTCCAGCAACTGGGCCGCGGAGGTATCTGCACTCACCTCACACTCGGCGAGATCGATCCCGCTGGAGGGATGCACGTGCGCATCCACGAATCCCGGCAGCAACATACCGCCCTGGCCGTCGATCACCCTGGTGCTGTCACCGATCCAGCGCGCGATTCCGGAATCGGGACCCACGTATACAATTCGCTCCCCCTGCACCGCTACGGCCTGGGCCCAGGGAAGGGCCGAGTCCACGGTGTAGACGCGAGCGTGCCGGATCACCAGGGTCGCGGGGGGCCGTGTCCCGCAAGCCACGACAAGGGCCAGTCCAAGCATCGATGCCACGCCGATCAGTTTGCCCATGCTCCACCGGTGTAGTTTTTACGATGTGAGGCGATTCTCCCTTCATTTCGCCGGGGCAGTGACGACCGTCTTTGTCGCGTGCTTCCTTCTCCTCGCCCTCCTCGCCCTTCACAGCCCGGGTGCCGAGCTCGATGGCCAAACCCTCTGCCTTCCCGTCCTCGGGCCAGTCCAACAGTTTGACCCGGCATTGTCCGGCCGCGCCCGCCGGCTCACCGAGGTGCATGAGGCGATGCACGCCGAGCAGTGCAGGCGGCTGGGGAGCCTGGCCGACTACCTGATCCGTATCGGAGTTCGCGGACGCGTTCGCATGGAAGCCCAGGCCTATTGCGTCCAGGCAGTGCTGGAGATGTCCTGGGGGATGACACCGGCGGCGCTGATGGATCGGATCGAGGAGGAGCTGGCGATTGCCGTCGCGGGTCGGACCTTCGGCCGGATGACCGGGCCGGAAATCCGCGCCCTGCTTGCGGCCGAGTGCCCGGCTATCGCCCCTCCTTCAGCTTCCACCTGGGGAGTCCGCTCAGCCACGAATATGCATTGAGGTCGACCAGGTCCAGCCGCCGGCTCACCGCCGCGATATTGGTGGGCGCAAACAGGAAGATGGCCGGCGCATCGGCGTTGAGGCTGTCGAGCACCTGGTGCCAGAGCTTCCGCGCTTCCCCGGGATCGGCCGTGCTTCCGGCGGCTCTGATGAGTGAATCAAGCACCGGATTGGCATAGTGCCCGTAGTTGAGATCGGTCCACCCATGGCGACTCCACTGCTCGCCGAGTCCCCGTGGCGTCGGCTCGTCCAGCCAGGCCCCGATATAGGTGTCGAAGTCCCCCCGCTCCAACCGCTGCTGCATGACCGGCAGCTCCACTGCGGCGACTGAGGCATCGACGCCCAGCGATTTCCACTGGGCCTGGATGGCCTCGGCCGCCCGGCGGCGCGCCGAGCTGCTGGATGGAACCATGATTTCGAGCTTGAGCGGGTGACCGTTCTTCCGCCGGAACCCGGCATCCTTGCGAGTCCACCCGGCTGCATCCAGCTCTCGCGCCGCCGCCACGGTGTCGAATGCGATCGTCGTCACCCCGGTATCCCAGATCCACAGCAGTTGAGAGATCGGCCCCGGCGGCACCTTGGTCTCGGGGCCAAAAACACCCCGGGCGATGGCCGTTCTATCCACGCCGGCCACCAGCGCGCGGCGTACTTCGCGATTGGAGAGAATCTCGTCCGACGGCCGCCGCCGGGTGCCGGCAATGCGGAATCCCACCAGGCCGTAGACCGCGGACGGGTAGGGCAGCAACCGGAAGCTTGAGTCGTTCACCAGGCGATCCGCGCCCGCCTGGGCCGCTGTCTCCAGCAGGTCCCCCTCATGGCTCAGCATCAGGTTGGCCGCCGCCTCGGGATCCTGGGTGAAGCGCCAGACCAGTCGCCGAATGTCCGGCTTGATCTCCCGGGTGGTATCGGCCCGGAGGGTCAGCGACTGGCCCCGTTGCCATGTGTCGATCCGGTAAGGCCCGCTCCCCATCAGATGAGCCGTGGCGGTATCCTCGGCCCAGGCGTCGCGCGGCGTGATCGAGGCCCACACCTGCTCGGGGATGATGCGGACATGGTAGGTGGCATCGTAGAGCTGCTCCGGATACCACCGCTTGAACCGGACCAGCACTCCCGTGGAATCCACGGACTCTATCCCTGCAATGTTCTCCGCGATGGACGATCGGCCCGGCGGATCCAGGACGGAATCGGCATAGACCTCGAATGAGAACCTCACATCGGCGGGCGTCACCGGCGTGCCATCATGCCAGCGCGCGCCGGAGCGGAGAGTAAACCGCCAGGTCAGCGAATCTACCCGCTCCCACTTGGTGGCGAGCGCCGGCGCGTAGGCGCCCTCGTCCACCGTCGCGCGACCGGGGATCAGATCGGCCAGGCGCTCGTACACCAGGTCGCCGATGTCTCGACCCACTGTCTCGAAGGTGAGAGGGGGAAAGAGGCTCGACGGTTCCCCCACCGCGACCACCACCACCGTCCCGCAGTTCGGGCACTCGCCTCCGCGGCCACATCCAGTCGCCAGGAGGATACCCAGAGCAAAGGAAGAAGCCAGCCCGAGAAGTCGCCGCATTCGAGAGCCACCCGATGAAGAGGACGTGGACGGAAAGCAATCACATGATTGTACTTGCCGCCCAGATTCACAAGTCAGGTCCCCTTCAGATGGCCCGGCTGTAACATAACGTTATCTTGCTGTAATGAATCATTCCTAGTCGAGAGTGGCATTTAGCCGGTTCATGGCAGTTAAGGCATTGTAATGCATGCCTTTACCTTGCCCAGGAAGCCAGGGCACCACGATTGCCCATGATGGGGTCACCGCAATCCTGACCCACTCATGCAAGGATGGATGTATGAAGACGATGTCGAATCGGCTCCTGGGAGCCCTGATCGTATCCGCCGCGCTCACCGCGTGCAGTGGAGTTGACAATGCGGGGCCGGGAACCAAAGCGCAGGTGGCCTTCAACGTGGCAACCCAGGCCTCGGGGGCGGCGCCTTCACGGCCCTTCGCGTCCCCAGACACGATCGTGGATGGTGGAGGCAATGTCCTGGTCTTGACCAAGGTCGAGCTGGTGCTCAGGGAAATCGAGCTGAAGCGTCAGAACGACAGTGGCTGCGACAGCCTCGAAGGCCACAGCGATCATGACGGCTGCGAAGAGTTCGGGACTGGTCCGATCCTGCTGGATCTTCCACTCGGTGCCGGCGTCTCCCACCAGATCACCATTACCAGCGACAGCGGCACGTTCGACCAGATCGAGTTCAAGATCCATGCGCCGGAAGATGATGGCGATGCAGCGGACCAGGCGTTCCTGACTGTGCACCCCGACCTCAAGAACGTCAGCGTGCGGGTCACCGGCACTTTTAACGGCGTCGACTTCGTGTTCACCAGCGATCTCGATGTGGACCAGGAAATCGAGATCAATCCACCGCTCGTGGTGGGTGCATCCACCGACGTCCAGATCACCTTGATGGTGGATGTCTCCACCTGGTTCATGAATGGCCTTGCCGTGGTCGATCCCTCGCTGGCGCTCAAGGGTGGACCGCTGGAAGCCGTCGTGAAGAACAGCATCGAAGCTTCTTTCGAGGCCTTTCACGACGATGACCATGATGGCCACGACGACGACGAGTAAGAATCGGCTCTACATGTCAGTTGTTACACCTGCAATGAAGCATTCCAGCGCGGCCGGTGACCCCGGCCCGCTGTGTTGTCGGTAATGTGAAGCGACCACGGGGGTTAGAGAGCATGAATCCGATGGTACAGCGGTTGCCTCATGGCTGATCAGCCGTGGATCATTGTCATTCGCCTGTCCGGCAGTTTCCGGACGACGCTCGATGAGCTGGTCACTCAGCTCGGCGCCGGCGTGATCGAGTGGAGTCCCAAGGGCGACGATCCGATGCCGGCCGGCGCTGCGATGGTGGTGATCCTGGCCGGCGGAGCCGAAAGCGAAGCCCTGGACCTGCTGCCCGGGCTGCCGGTGACTTCGCTGCATCGTTTCGTCGTCGGCGCGCTGCCCGATCATCGGCTGGCTGCCGCCGCGGTCCAGCGGGGCGCCAGCGACTACTTCGCACTCCCCGATGACCTGGACCTGATGCGCCGCTCCCTCGAGCGCGAGCTCCGGGAAGCGAGCGGGAAGGTGGCAGCCGAGCAGTTCGCGGCGGATGAGCGCAAGACCAGCGGATTCGACGCCATCGTGGGGCAAAGCGCCCCGCTGCGACTGACGATCGACCAGGCGGGACGCGTCGCGGCCCATCGCGACGTCACCGTGCTGATCGGCGGAGAGACCGGAACCGGCAAGGAGCTGCTGGCCCGCGCCATTCATTATCACAGCCCGCGCGCCTCGGCCCCGTTCGTGGAGATCAACTGCGCCGCGATTCCGGCGAACCTGCTGGAGAGCGAGCTTTTCGGCCATGAGAAGGGCTCCTTTACCGGCGCCATCGCCACCAAGCCGGGGCTCTTCGAGATGGCGCACGACGGCACCCTCTTCCTGGACGAGGTGGGACATCTCCCCTACGAGCTCCAGGCCAAGCTGCTTCGCGCCCTGGAAAGCCGGGAGATCCGCCGGGTCGGCGGCCAGGGCATCCGCAAGATCGACGTGCGGGTGATCGCCGCCACCCACGTAAACCTGGCGGCGGCGGTCGGGCGGGGAGAGTTCCGCGAAGACCTGTACTACCGGCTCAACGTGGTGGCGTTGACGCTGCCGCCGCTCCGGGACCGGAACGGAGACGTCGAATTGCTGGCCCAGACGTTCCTGAGCCGGCTGGCCACGTCCAATGGTTTGAGGGTGCCGCCGCTCAGTCCGGAAGTACGGGCTGCGCTCCAGCTTCACAGCTGGCCGGGCAATGTCCGGGAGCTGCGCAATGCCATCGAGCGGGCCCTGGTGCTTTCCCCTCCGGGGACCCTCATGGTGGAAGAGCTCAAGCTGGAGCGGGCCCAGGAAGCGCCGACGGATTCCGCGCTGCGATTTCCCGCCGAGCTCTCGGTCATCATCCGGAGTGCCGTGGTCCAGATGCTCAAGCGAA
>JBDTTZ010000106.1:0-6411 GCA_040008015.1 Gemmatimonadota bacterium | reverse complement strand
ACGAGATGGTTCACGTCTTCCAGATGAGCAGCATGCTGGAGGCGTACTACAAGAATGCGCGGTCCGGGCAGCTGCGGACTCCGCTCTGGTGGTCGGAAGGGTTGGCTGAGCTGTGGTCTGCCGGGCAGGAAGCCCGGGACGAAATGATCATGCGCGACCTCACCCTGACGGGCCGGCTGCCGAGCCTGGGCGACCTGGAATACGCGGCCGGCGGAATTGTCTACCCTCTCGGCGGCAAGATTCACCGCTGGCTGGCGGACACCTACGGCGACTGGCGGGTGGCGTTGTTCTACCAGGAGCTCTGGCGCTACGAGAGTTTCGACGATGCGCTGCGCGCGATCTACGGCCGCTCCGAGGCGCAGCTGAGCGAGGAGTGGCAGCTGGCCATGCGGCGGGAGTACTACCCGACCGCTATGGACCACGAACCGTTGCCGCTGGCCGGCCGGGAGCTGGCTCGCGGCGCGATCAAGCCGTCGTATGTCACCCGGTCGGATACCAGCGGTGAGGTTTTTTACCTCTCCGCGGCCAACGGGTATATCACCATCCGAAGTCGCAATCTCGACGGGGGCCCGAGCCACGACATCGCCAAGGCCGGAAAGTCGGCCGACCTGGAGTCGTTTCATCCTTTCGATTCGCGGGTGGATCCGTCGCGCGCCGGGTATCTCCTCTTCTCCTCGAAGACCCAGGATCGCGACGCGCTGATCGTCTGGGACTTGAAGAAAAAGAAGGTGGCGGGTCGCTATCAGTTCGACGAACTGGTTTCGATTCTGTCTCCCATCTGGTCCGACGATGGGCAGAGCGTGATCTTCAGCGGTCTCGCCGTGAGCGGGATCTCCGATCTCTACCGGGTCCGGTTCCCGGAAGGCACCCTGGAGAAACTCACCGATGACATCTACCAGGATCTCGATCCCAGCCTGAGTCCATCGGGCGACCAGATCGTGTTCGCCTCCGATCGAACTGCCGGCGGGCCCGACGGAGCGGTGAACCTGTTCCTGCTCGATCTGGGCTCCCGCACGATTCGCCAGTTGACCTCCGGCCCCTGGGTGGACGAGACGCCGCGGTGGGGCCAGGATGGCAGGATCTACTTCGCGTCCAGCCGGGAAGGCGTGCTCAACGTCTTTTCCCTGGACTCGCTTGGCACCGGGCGGCGGGAGACTTCGGCCTGGACCGGCGCGTTCGATCCGACCTACGTGCCGAACCGCAATGCACTCCTGGTCGGCGGGTTTCACGACCTGAGCTGGAGGATTTTCTACTATCCCGCCGATTCGGCTGCCCAGGCGGATACCTTCGCGATCGAGTCCGGCGCGCCCCATTCCAGCTGGACCTGGCCGCTCCGGGACACGCTGAGCTCGACGCTGGCGCACCAGGAGCCGTACCGCCGCAAGCTCACCCTCGATTTCGCGGCGGGAGAGGCCGCGCTGATTCCCGGCGTCGGCGGGCTCCAGGGAGCCCAGCTGTTCCTGAGCGACCTGCTGAACGACCAGGTGATGTTCATCGGACTCGCGGCGTACCAGGGCCGCGGGCTCGGAAACCTCCTCGCGAACATCAACGCCTCGGCGGTCTACCTGAACCAGTCTCACCGGATAAACTGGGGCGTCGGCGCCTATCGCACCAACCTCGCCAGTTATTCCGGCCCGTTCATCATCTCCTACCGGGAGAAGACGGTCGGAGCCATCGGAATCCTGCGCTATCCCTTCGACCGGTTCCGCCGAATCCAGGCGGAGGGCGTGTTCGAGCACTCGGACCGTACCGACTTCGATTTCCCCGATGGATCCCAGGTCCCCAGCGCGAACGGGTTCCGCCGGGTAGGCTGGATCGGGACCAGCTACCTCAGCTACATCCACGACAACTCGCTCTGGATTCCGTCGGGACCGATAGACGGCAGTCGATTCCGGATCACCGGCGGGCTGGGCAGCGACTTCTCCAATGCCCGGTTCGACAGCTATGTGCTGACCATGGACTACCGGAAATACTTCCGGCTGGGTTCCCGGAGCGCCTACGCCGTCCGGCTGGACGGATGGTACAGCGGTGGGGATCGCCCACGGCGGGTAAACATCGGCGGATCCCTGGGACTTCGAGGTTATCCGTACTACGGCAGCATCGTCGGGTCCCGCGCCGCGATGATCAACCAGGAGCTGCGCTTCCCGCTGCTCAACTATTTCACGCTGGGGACCCCGGTAGGGCCGGTCACCTTTCCTGAAATCCAGGCGGCAACCTTTGTGGACATGGGGAAGGCGTGGTTCGTGGACCCGGGCGATCGCGCATTGCTGGGCAGTTATGGGATAAGCTTCCGCATGGCGCTGGCGCAGTTCCTGGTCTTGCGGCTGGATTGGGGCCGCCGGTTCAGCGACAACGATTTCGCGGGCTACGCGCTCAGGTCCGACCAGAAGAGGCGGGGATTCCTGGCCTTCTTTTTTGGATATAACTACTGATGGCACAACGGTTTTTGCTTGACCATGGGGGCTCAACGGCCTATTTTGCCCTCGTCCTGCTGGGTTCCTGCGGGGGAACTCCCGGGCCGCTGGTTCCGGTGGACGCGACGCCGGTGAGTGCCGAGCAGGTCCGGGGCTGGGTTCAGGCGACGACGCCCCGGGGATACTCGATTCACCAGTTCAAGTGGCTTTTCCGGAATGAGCGGTCCAGTGCCGGCGGGGTGGGGCGGGCCCGGATCGCGCCGCCGGATACGTTGAGGTTCGACGCGCGAGGTCCGCTGGGCAGTGGCCGGATGGCGGCCGTGGTGATCGGCGATCGCAAGCTCTGGGCGATGCCTGAAGACCAGGTGGCCCAGATCGTTCCCGACTACCCCTTGCTCTGGGCCATGTTCGGGGTGGCGCGATACCCGGAGCGCGGAGCGGTGCTTCGCGGAATCCAGAATGGGGAGATTACGGCGTGGCAGTACGCCTATGGCAGCGACACCGTCGCCTACGCCATCTCCCAGGGAAGCCCGGCACACCTCCGTGCCGAAGTACGGCGCGGCGGGAAACTGTTTGGCAAGGTAGACACCAAGCTGTCCGCTGAAGGCCGGCCGGTGAGCGCTCGGCTCACGGTACCCGGTGTTCCCGCGCAACTGGACATACAATTTGTCTCGATTACAGCTGAAAGCGCTTTCCCGCCTGAGACCTGGACTTTTCCTGAGCCTTAGCGCGCTCTCTCTGGCGGGATGCTACGGATTCGCCGGGGGTGGCCTTCCTTCCGATATCAAGACGGTGGCGGTTCTTCCGTTCGATAATTACACCTCCGAGCCCACGCTGACCCAGCTGATCACGGTGAAAGTGCGGGAGGCGGTGCAGGGACGGCTGGGGCTGCGGCAGGCCGGTGAAACCCAGGCGGACGCCATTGTTCGCGGGTCTATCACCCGGTACGATCCCGACCTTCCGACCGCCTACACCGGCGGCAGCAACGGGCAAGTGACCGTCACCCAACGGCAGGTACAGATTACGCTTAATATCGAGATTACCAACCAGCGCACCGGGAAGGTCCTGTGGCAGCGGCAGGGTCTCCCGGTCGAAGGCAGCTACGAGCCGCCCAACGAGGCCGACGGCAGAGAAAAGGCCCTGGACAAGCTGGTGTCTCAAATCGTGGAGGGAGCGCAATCTCAATGGTGAACCGCCAGGGGTCCCGCCGGGGTGCCAGTACCATCGGCTGCCTGCTCACGTTGCTGTTGTTCGCGGCCGCGGTCTACTACGGTATCAACATCGGCAAGGTCTACCTGCGCTACTACCAGCTGCAGGATACCATGCGCTCCAATGCGCGCCTGGCCCCCAGCCTGACGGACGCCGTCATCCGCCGCCGGCTGCTGGACAAGGTGGACGAGCTACACCTCCCGCCTGACGCGCAAAAATTCATCATCAAGCGTTCGGGCAAGCCGCGCACCATCACCATAGAAACCGAATACAGCGAGTCGGTCAGTCTTCCACTCTTCAATCACACCTTCGTGTTCCATCCCAGCACCGTCGAACCGCTCTAGGGCCGTTCCTTCCCGATTCGCTTCGATCTCATGAACGCACGAAGAACGATCGTGTTGGCCACCCTGCTGGTGGCGGCCGGATTGGCTGCGCCGGAAAGTCTCTGGGCGGCAACCGGCAGCGTGGATGCGCCCAATCTCTTTCTCATCCTGGCTGCGATGCTGGCGACCGGAAAGCTCATCGGCGAACTGGCCGAGCGGATGGGTCAGCCGGCGGTTCTCGGGGAACTGGTCGCCGGCGTCCTGCTGGGGCGTACCTTCCTCGGCATCATACCCTCCGAAGGCAGCGGGGCGGAATACGTGTATATCCTGTCGGAACTGGGCGTGGTGCTCCTGCTGTTTGAAATCGGGCTGGAAACCGATTTGCGCGAGATGTTCCGGGTGGGCGCGGCCGCGACCTCGGTGGCGTGCGTTGGGGTCGTGCTCCCGTTTCTCCTCGGATTTCTCTACTGGATGTACGTTCCCCATATCGCCGTCGCTTCGACCGGCACTGTGAGTCATACCGCCATATTCGTGGGTGCCACGCTCACGGCCACGTCGGTCGGCATCACGGCCCGGGTTCTGGCGGACCTGGGGCGCATGGGGGACAAGGAATCGCGGATCATCATCGGCGCCGCGGTAGCCGATGACATCGTTGGCCTGGTCATCCTGACCGTGGTGACGGGAGTCGCCTCCGGCACGGCGGTGAGCCTGCTGGGTATCGCGAAGACCGTGTCGGTCGCGGTCGGATTCCTGGTGGGTGCCGTCATCATCGGCCGCTACCTGGCGCCCAAGGTGTTCGACCAGGTACAGCGGATGCGGGTGCGCCACGTGTTGCTCACGTTCGCCTTCGCGTTCCTCCTTGCCCTCGCCGCGCTTGCCGCCCTCGGAGGATCGGCCCTCATCATCGGGGCATTTGCCGCCGGCCTCATTCTGTCCGGCGTTAACCAGTTTGATGTCATCGAGCGGGAAGTAAAACCCGTGGTGGGTCTGTTCGCCCCGGTGTTTTTTGTGTACGTGGGCGCCACCGTGGACTTCGGCGTGATGAACCCGTTCCGGCCCGGCGCGGGTGGCGTGTTCAGCCTGACCGCGGGACTCCTGCTGCTGGCCATGATAGGAAAACTGGCCTCGGGGTGGGCGGCCCCCTGGGAGCGGATCCGCAAAATGGTCGTCGGCATGGGAATGGTCCCCCGGGGAGAAGTCGGCCTGATCTTCGCCGACATCGGCCGCCGTTCCGGCCTGCTTGGCCAGGAGCTATTCAGCGCGCTGCTGCTGGTGGTGATGCTTACGACCTTCGTGGCTCCGATCGGCCTCAAGCGATTGTTTCGCGGCCAGCCGACAACTCCGTGAAGACTTCGGACAAGATCCGGGACCGGTCGGCGGCTGTCGCCTGGCGCCGGTATCAGGGCGGGCCGGTGGTCTTCACCAACGGCGTCTTCGACCTGCTGCACCCCGGTCACGTCGAGCTGCTGGAACGGGCTCGTTCTGAAGGATCGGCGCTGGTCGTGGGTCTCAACTCCGACCATTCAGTGCGGAGCCTGGAGAAGGGGACCGACCGCCCCCTGGTGCCGCAAGCTGCCCGGGCCCGGGTGCTGGCCGCGCTGGAGGCGGTCGGCTGCGTGGTCCTGTTCGAGGAGCCTACGCCGTTGGAACTGATCACCGCGCTGGAGCCCGATGTACTGGTCAAGGGAGCCGACTACGCCCGGAACCAGATCGTGGGGGCCGACCTGGTGGAACGCGGGGGCGGCCGGGTCATCAGGGTGCAGCTGGTCGGCGGCTATTCCACCACCACACTCGTGGAGCGTTTACGTGCCTCGTCCTGACGGAAGAACCACCAGTCAATTGCGCCCCGTCGTGCTGGAGCGGAAGGCCAATCCCTACGCCGAAGGCTCCTGCCTCATCCGTATGGGCGGCACCCTGGTCCACTGCACCGCGAGCGTCGAGCCGGGGGTACCCGGCTGGCGCAGAGGCAGCGGCGAGGGCTGGGTGACGGCCGAATACGCCATGCTGCCCCGGGCCACGTTGCAGCGGACCCAGCGGGAACGGAACGGGGCCGGGGGCCGCACCCAGGAGATTCAACGCCTGGTGGGCCGCTCGCTCCGGGCCGCCATGGCGACCATGGCGTTCGGCGAATTCACCATCCGCATCGACTGCGACGTCCTCCAGGCGGACGGCGGAACCCGCACCGCCAGCATCACCGGCGGCTGCGTGGCCCTCGCCGACGCGTGCTCCTGGCTGGCGGAGCGCACCGGCATCGCGTCCCCCTTTGGCCGGTTGGTGGCCGCGGTCTCGGTTGGTATCGTCGAAGGCGAGCGGGTGCTGGACCTGTCGTACGTGGAAGACAAGGACGCGATGGTGGATTCCAACGTCGTCAAGGTGGACCCGGACCAGTATGTCGAGGTGCAGGGCACCGGCGAGGGCGGCCTCTTCGTCCGCGCGGACCTGGACGCGCTGCTGGTCCTGGCGGA
>JBDTTZ010000105.1:0-2932 GCA_040008015.1 Gemmatimonadota bacterium | reverse complement strand
TGTCGCCTGAAAACCGCACTCGGGCGCCCCTGGAGCTGGGGTGCAGGCCCTCGCCGGCGAGCATGACGCCGGCCCTCACCAGCTCTTCGTTGAACTTCCCCATGTCGGCCAGCATCTTCTCGTCGGGGAGTATGCCCGCCTCCGAGCTCGCGTTGGCCTTGACCATCACCATGAATCGCATCGCAGTTCTCCCTCAGGTTTCGGGTTCAGAGGCCGGTTGTCCGCCTCCTATATGCACGTCGAATGAAGGAAGCCGGAATCGACCCGGAATAACCGGTGTTCGCTTCGAGTTGTAACGTATTGTGGTACTGAATGATGCGGAACCTAATCGGGGATCAGGCAGCCACTGCAACTGGTTCTTCGCGGTTGAGCACGGCATTAAAAACAACCGGGGGCACCTGGACCCGCTGGTCGCCGATGTACAGCTGTCGCAGGGCTTTGAACGAGGCGTCCGGCGACTGGGAGAGCGCGGCCAGCCGGTCATAGTAGGCCAGGGGATCATTCCCGACCTGTTCTCCCGGGCGGGGTATTGCGCCCCATTGATCCCAGGGCAGCATCTCCATCTTGTTGAGCCCGGCGATATCGCGCACCAGCTCGCCCGCAATGAACCAGGCGCCGCGCTGCTCTCCCACGAAGATGCCGAACCGGGCCGGGTTCCTGGCGCCGGCGCGGTACTGACTCCAGGCATCCCCGGCGACCAGGAAACGGTCGCGGGGGACATCGAGGACGTCGTGATCGACTCTGAGCTTGGACCTCCAGATCTCGTCGAACTGGGTATCCACCAGCACCCACCGGCCTTCGCCGGCGTTCCAGTACTCGCTGACGATGTGCTCCTCGAAGTACCCGGGATTGAAATAGGATCCGAATCCGTAGCGCGCCCGGGCCGGAATCCCTTTCGCCTGCAACATGGCGACCATCAGAGAGGAGAAATGCTGGCAGACCCCGACCAGCCTTTTTTCCGGCTGCCGGGGAATGGTGAGCGGCCGGTTGTCGATGGCGAGGATGCGGCCCAGCATTTCCTCGACCGAGCGGATATGGCTTTCCGGCTTTCTCTCCTCCGGAACCGTGATGCCATAGGCTGAAGCCATGTACTCATGGATCGCCAGGCCCTGCACCACCCGCACCAGCCCCGGAACATCACGGGGCAGGGCGTCCATGTACGGCGTGTAACGGCCGGTGGAGGTCAAGGGTCCGGGGCAGGTGTAGAAATCGAAGATTGCTTCCTGGTTTCGGCCAAAATCCCGAACCTGGTCGGTGTCAGTGCGGATCATGGCGGCCTTCTTCAGCGATTCGACCCAGCGCTCGCGGCGCGATCCGACTGCCTGGCCTGGGTAACATCCACCTGCTTCATCACCGCGATGATGTTTCCGTCGGGGTCCTTGAACCAGGAGTTCTGAATCGGCCCGCTGACATGGATATCGGCCTTACGGGTGGTATTGGGCATATCGTAGTGCTCAAAACGCACCCCCTTCGCTTTCAGGTCCTTCACCTCGGCCTCGAGGTCCGGAACCTCCCAGGTGATCGCGGTTGCCCGGTTAGTTCCTGCGAATTCCGATACATAGATGGCGATCTTGGCATTGCCGCTCTGGTACACCTGCACTTCGGAATCATCCGGGGAGGCGGGTTTCAGGCCGAGCACGTCCTCGTAGAACTTCCGGGCCCGCGCCAGGTCCGTTACGGCGATCATGGCGGTAACCTCATTCCCTGCCAGCATGGAGCCCTCCGTTTCATATTAAGATCAGGCCTGAGGACAGGCTTCGCTTTCCTATCCTCAGGCTAGTCCCGAACGGATAATGTGGCTGTGCGGTATCTCACGTTTTTTGGAGATCAGAAGGGCACTTGTGTGGGGAGCCGTCTGGTATCGGCCGGGGATCCGGCAACAGCATACTGCCGAGTCGCTGATTTCCGCAGAGGTTTCGCCGAGGCCAGCAACTACCACGGCACAACGCAAAGGCGCCAAGACGCAAAAGAACAATATTGTTTTACCCGGGCGAAAACTTCTGCGCTCTCTGCGCCTCTGCGGTGTGCAGTTGCCGCTGACGCCAAAACCCACCCGTACCGGCCCCATGGGTAGCCTCGGGTCAGGGACGCCTTATTTTACCCGCAACCCGGCTCGTATGCGAGGACGCATGAAGTACCGGTATTACATCTGTGACGTTTTCACCGATACCCGGTTTGGGGGCAACCCGCTGGCGGTATTGCCGGATGCGAGCGGGGTCTCCGACCGGCAGATGCAGCAGGTGGCCATGGAATTCGGCTTCTCCGAGACCACCTTCGTCTTTCCTCCCAAAGCCGGGCAGACCCGGCAGGTCAGAATCTTCACGCCCACCAAAGAACTTCCTTTCGCGGGCCATCCAAATATCGGAACCGCGTTCGTGCTGGCGACGGCCGGGGAGCTGGGGCCGATCGGTCCGCCGATCTCGGTGACCTTCGAGGAGCTGGCCGGTCCGGTACCGGTCTCGATTCACCAGCGTGAGGGCGGCCTCTGGTGTGAGCTGGCGGCGCCGGAGCGGCTGTCACTGGGAAAGACCATTTCAGCATCGGACCTGGCGGCCGCAGTCTCCCTGCAGGCCGGCGATGTGCTCACCACCGCTCACCCACCAGTGGTGGCGTCGGTTGGCTTGCCGTTCCTGGTTGCCGAGCTGGCGGATCTTGCCGCCCTCGCGCGGGCGAGGCCGAACTCGGCGGGGTTTGATGCGCTGGATTCGCTGGGTGTCCCACCGGACGTCCATCTATATGTGAAGACGGCGAAGTCAGTGGCAAGGCAAGATGTCCGGGCCCGGATGTTTGCGCCGGGAGACCGGGTGCCGGAGGATCCCGCGACCGGGAGCGCGAACTGTGCGCTGGCCGCTCTCCTTACTGACCTGGAGCCGGCGAGCGACGGCAGATTCTCCTACCGGATTGTCCAGGGCGTCGAGATGGGACGGCCGAG
>JBDTTZ010000104.1:0-2048 GCA_040008015.1 Gemmatimonadota bacterium | reverse complement strand
GCGGCGATCGCGGCATAGGCTCCGATGGGGATACCGAACGCCGCCACTCCCATCACAACAAACTTGAGTATGGTCTCGAAATCCATGGTTCAACCTATTTGGGCAGCTGATCCGGCTCATGTTGCCGGGCCAGCAATCGCTCGGTAAAGTCCACCCGCTCCTCCAGTTCCAGCATCCGGTTCTGCAGCGACTCCAGGTCCCGGACCCGGTCCTCCAGGTCCGCTACCCGGTCACTCGAGCCCTCGGAGAGTTCTTCCCTGGCCATTCGCTTGAGGGCGATGTGGCGGCGAACCCCCCAGACCAGGAACGACGCGCCGATGATCATGGGGTACACCTCATCCGGACCACGGGATACACTGACCCATCCCGCCAGGCACCCCGTCACCGCGACCTGGATCACCAGGTCAACCAGGTCCATCCCCAGCCACTTTCGAACGCTCACGATTCTACCCCGGTCCTGCCGATTCGTGGTGAGTCCTTCTCCCGGGCCAGCAGCCGCTCGGCAAAATCGAGCCGCTCTTCCAGTTCCAGCATCCGTTCCTGGGTCAGCTCCAGGGACTGGAGCCGCGCTTCCGCCTCTTCCAGCCGCTGGGCCGTGTCATGGTCCTGGAAACGCGATCCCTCGATCCGCCTGGCGAGCGCGCGCCCCAGGGGACCCCGAAGAACGAGAACCGCGGAGACCGCAATCAGCACGAGAGCCGCCATCGGCGCAAAGACATTGCTGATGAGATGGGGATCCATGATCAGCGCTCCTCCGGCAGTGATTCATGCACCCGCTGGCGCGCCAGCATCCGCTCGGCGAAATCCAGCCGCTCCTCCAGCTCCAGCACCCGCTGCTGGGAATGCTCCAGCTCGGCCACGCGGTACTCCAGGTCTTCCACTCTCTCACCTCCGATGTCGGTATCCGGGTCGGCCCTCAGGGCCTGGCGGCGGCGCCAGGCCAGGAAAAGCAACGAGGCAACGAACACCATCGGCACCAAGATGTCGGCCGGGCGGCTCGGCAGATTGCTGGCCGCGCCGGCCACGGCACAGGTGACCACGAACTGGATCACCACCTCGAACAGGTCGATGCCGAACAGCTTGCGACGGCGCATCAGGATCGGCCCTCGGGAAGCCGCTCAGGCGCCGCCCGCTGGGCCAGCATTCGCTCGGTGAAATCCACCCGCTCTTCCAGCTCGGCGACCCGGTGCTGCAAGCCATCAACTTCACCGACCCGCGCCCGAAGCTGCTCCAGCTCGTCCTGCAGTGCCGGGTCCAGTCTCGACCGGCCCTCGATGCGCCGGGCGAAGGCGCGCATCAGGGGATAAAAGACCAGGACAACCCCCGCAACAATGGCCACCGCAATGATGACCACGACCGGCGCCGGAAGCGTCACCCAAGGCGGGGGAGTCATGATCGGGGGAATCTCGGGAGCCTGAACCACAACTTGCGAGATCATCGTCCCTCCCCCGGCAGCTGGCCGGTCTGTTTGACCTGGGTTAACATCCGCTCGGAATAGTCCAGCCGCTCTTCCAGCTCGCTCAATCGAATCCGCAGCTCATCCACTTCATCTCTCAGCTGGTGATCCTGGGTTCCACCGCCTTCCATCTTCCAGGCCCAGCGCTTCCAGACCGGCAGTATCATGAATCCCACCGGCACCAGAAAGGTCACCATGGCTACCAGGACCAGGATCAGTGCTTCGTCGGCGTGAATAGCCAGCATCACTGCTCCAACTGTCCGGCCTCACGGCCCTTGGCAAGCATCCGCTCGGTAAAATCCACCCGTTCCTGGAGCTCGGACAGCTCATGCCGCAGCTGGTCCAACTCCTCGTACACCTGGGGATCCGGCACCGGGCCCGCACTGCGGCCGCGAATCCGGTCCGCCAGCGCCCGCCCCAGGGGACTGAACGAGATTCCGACGACCGCGGCACCGCCAAAGAGGAACACGATGGCCAGGATGTCTTCCATCTAGTGCTCCTCGGGAATGGCCTTGCCCCGGGACAGCAGGCGCTCGGTAAAATCCAGCCGTTCCTGGGTTTCGCTCAACTGCCGGTGCATGTCCTCCACCTG
>JBDTTZ010000103.1:0-4152 GCA_040008015.1 Gemmatimonadota bacterium | reverse complement strand
AACCTGAGCATCCTCCAGGGCCGCCAGTTCATCGAGCACCTGAAGGCGCTGCCCGGGCTGATCACCCGCACCCTGGAAAAGGCGCCGGAGGTCGAGGCGCTGGCCGAGCGCTACTGGAAGGCCAACAACGTGCTTTACCTCGGCCGCGGGGTGAATTTTCCGGCGGCGCTGGAGGGAGCGCTCAAGCTGAAAGAGATTTCGTATATCCACGCCGAGGGATACCCCGCGGCGGAGATGAAGCACGGGCCGATCGCGCTGATCGACGAGAACATGCCGGTCATGTTCATTGCGCCCAGCGACGCGGTGCACAGCAAGATCGTGTCGAACGTGGAAGAGGTAAAAGCGCGCGGCGGCCAGGTGATCGCCATCATCAACGACGGAGACACCGAGATCCAGCGGCTGGCCGTGGCCACGATCACCATCCCCAAGACCACCGATCTGCTGACCCCGATTCTCACCACCATCCCGCTCCAGCTGTTCTCCTACTACGTCGCGGTGCTGCGCGGCTGCAACGTGGACCAGCCAAGAAATCTTGCCAAGTCGGTCACCGTTGAGTAATTGAAGACGGAAGATTGAAGATTGCCGATTGAACTGCACCAGCTTCTCAATCCTCAATCTTCAATTCATTAGATTCTCCTGGTCCTTTTCAGGAGCCATGGTGCGCGTCGTACTCCAGCGGGTGAGCCAGGCGTCGGTCAGCATCGAGGGCCGGTTGCGCGGCGCCATCGACCGCGGCTTCTGCCTGCTGGTGGGGTTTACCCACACCGACACGCCGGTCCAGGTGGACTGGATGGCGGCAAAGGTGGCCGGGCTCCGGCTGTTCTCCGATGCCGAAGAAAAGATGAACCTGGGCCTCCAGGAAATCGGCGGGGCTCTCCTGGTGATCAGCCAGTTCACCTTGTATGGCGACGCGGAAAAAGGCCGCCGCCCATCGTTCATCGCCGCCGCGCGACCGGAGATTGCCATTCCGCTCTATCAGCGCTTCGTCACCCAGCTCCAGGGCAGGGGCCTGCGGGTGGAGACCGGTGAATTCGGAGCCATGATGGACGTGGAGATTCACAACGACGGGCCGGTCAGTCTAATCCTGGAGCGGGGGGCGTAGTGGGGCCGCTGATCCTGGCGTCGAGCTCGCCCCGCCGGCGCCAGTTGCTGGAAATGCTGGGCATTCCGGTCCAGGTCATCCCATCGAATATTCCCGAAGAGCTGCAAAACGGAGAGTCTCCGATCGAGTATTCCCTTCGGCTGGCCCGCGCCAAGGTGAGCCAGGTGCCGGGAAGCCCGGTGCTGGGCGCCGACACCATCGTGGTGCTGGGGCGGGAGATCCTGGAAAAACCCGGCGATGCCGGCCACGCGCTGGAGATCCTGCGGAAGCTCCAGGGACAGACCCACGAGGTGGTGACCTCGGTGGCCCTGCGCTGCGACGGCGTGGTGCGCGACCGCACCGACGTCACCCGGGTCACCTTTCGTCCCGCCGATGACGAGTGGCTCCGCGAGTACATCCGCACCGGTGAGCCGATGGACAAGGCCGGGGCATACGGAATCCAGGGCTATGGCGCGGCGCTGATTGAGCGGGTCGAGGGAGATTTCTTCGGGGTGATGGGCCTGCCGATCCGCCTGGTGCTCGACCTGCTGGCCGAGGCGGGTTACCGCTACGGGTTTGGGGCCGGGCTGGTGGGCTGAGCGACTCGCCGAGCCTTGATCCTGCGGACAATCCAGCGAAATCCTGCGTAGACCACCGCCCCCCACAACACGCTGTTGCCGCAGACCAGGAGAACCACGAAGGGGCGGTCGTTGCCCTGGGTAGCGGGGAAAAGGTCGAGCAACCAGACCAGGGGAAAGGTGAGGATCCTTGCCATGGCCGCCGTGAGCCGCTGACCGGTGCCCTGCGGTCGGCCCAGGTCGAGGCGGCTGACTCCGTCCATGAAGGCCATGGTCACGAAGTAGATGCTGGTGGCCAGGTGCAGGACTGCCAGCACCAGGATCGCGAGCAGCCGCCGCAGGATCAGGACCGCGGGCTCCATCCCACCGAGAAATGCGCCTGCACGATCTCCCAGTGATCGCCCGCGATGTGATAGATCAGGAGGACGCGGATCGGGGCGACTAACGACTCCGGCCCCGCGAAGATGGGAACGTACAGTGTCGTCGCGAGCCAGCCGGTCGTAGCGCCCGGAGCCAGTGCCGTCCGCACGCCGGTGTTGGCTTCGGTTGCGTTCCCCGGCAGTCCCAGCCAGTTGGTCAGGGCGGCACGAGCCGGGCCTGCTCCACGGGCGATCTCGCCGGGTGTGACGACCACGACGCTATCCGCCAATGCCGCCTTGGCGAAGTCTTTCAGATCTCTGCGGAATTGATTGACCAGCTCCCCGGCGGATTCCGGCACCGATTGCCCCACCGGCGCCGGCCCCACCACCTGGTGCGCGGCCAGGGCCAGGAACAGGCTGTCCTGGGCGATCTGCCTCGAGTAGTGCTCCACCAATACCTTCCATCCGACGCTGTCCCGGGCCAGCAATGTCGTGGCGCGAAGCGTCAGCGGCACGTGCTGTCCCTGGATGGTGATCTGGTAGTCCAGGTCGGCCGTGACCGCGGCAACCCGGGCCGAGTCGTCCATCCAGATTTCCTGGGAATCGGAAGCGACGTGCATGGTGAGCCCGGCGGCAAAGGCCGGGGCATAGTCGGAGCGCATGGCGGCCAGAATGCTGTCCCGGCCGCTCAGGGAGCGCCCCGGGTCGGCGGCGGTCAGAAACGCGCTATCCCCCATCTGCGCCACCCAGGCGTCCCAGTTTCCATTTTCAAACGCCGAATAGCGCTCGGCAAAGAAGGCCTTGAGGCTGTCACGTCGGGCAGCTGCCATCGCCGGATCCATTCGGCGGGCGGGTTCCTGGCACCCGGAAGCCAGCAGGGTGACGGCGAGCGCGAGCGTGAGGAAGTTTCGGGCGGGAATCACGGTAAGAATGCCTGGGAAATGGGCACCAACGGATGGCGCGGTGACCGCGTAAGGAGGCTGCTGTTACCAACCTCAACGTGGGAGTACACGATGAAATTCCGTCGCGCTTTTCTAACCCTGGGTCTCTTGCTCGGCGCACTGGGAACCGCCTATGCGCAGGGGCAGGGCCAGGGTGGCGATTTTCAGCAACGCCGCATGCAGATGATGTTCAAGGACATCACCCTTACCCCGACCCAACAGACCAGGGTCGATTCCATCATGGGCGTATACCGGGCGCAGATGCCGCCCCGGCCCGCCCCGGGAACTCCGCCTGACTCAGCCTCAATGGCCGCCCGCCGGACCGTGATGCAGAAGCAGAATGCGGACATTCGCGCGGTGCTGACCGGCGAACAGCAGCCGGTCTTCGACAAGAACGTCCAGGACATGAACGCGTCGATGCCGCCACGCCGCCCGTAGCAGCGGCCGGCCTAAGCTCTCACTCGAAGAACCGGAACCGGCTGGTTCCGGTTTTTCACCGAGAGCGGCTCCATGGCCTCGACCGTCGGCCTTTCCTTGAGCTGGTCGTAGAACCGCTGGCTGATCAGGATCTCGCCCTTCTCCGCCCGCCCGCACAGCCGCGACGCGACGTTCACCGAGTCGCCGATCACGGTGTACTCCAGCCGCTTGTGGCTGCCGATATTCCCCGCGAACACCTCGCCGAAGTTGATGCCGATGCCGATGGAAATCTCCGGCCGGCCCTCGTTCTTCCACTTGGCGTTGAGCTCCTTGAGGGAGCGCTGCATCCCGATGGCGGCCTGCATGGCGCGGTCGGTATCGTCGGCATGGGCGATGGGCGCGCCCCAGAGCGCCATGATCGCGTCCCCGATGAACTTGTCCAGCGTCCCCCCGTGCTCGAAGATGACGTCCACCATTTCGGTGAAGTAGTCGGTCAGGAGCTGCGCAATCTCGTCGGGATTCATGTGCTCCGAGAGCCGGGTAAAGCCCCGGATGTCGCTGAACAGCACGGTGATCGGGCGCTTTTCGCCGCCCAGCTTGATCGCGTCCTGGGACATGGCGATTTCGGCGGCCACGTTGGGCGCGAAATAGCGCTCGAAATTGGACCGCACCATCGCTTCCCGCTGGATCTGGTCGGCGTAGCGGCTGTTCTTGATGCTGAGCGCGGCCAGCCCGCCGAAGGCGATCAGGAACTGGAGGTCTTCCTGGCTGAAGGA
>JBDTTZ010000102.1:0-7788 GCA_040008015.1 Gemmatimonadota bacterium | reverse complement strand
CCACCACGTTCACCACTTCCGCGATGTTGGCGGACGGCCGCCGCTTGTCGATGATCGCGAGCGAGGCATTCAGCCGCTTGGCGAAGCCACGGGCCATCTTGGCCGAGCCGACGTCAGGGGC
Source organism: Gemmatimonadota bacterium (assembly GCA_040008015.1). Lineage (GTDB taxonomy): Bacteria > Gemmatimonadota > Gemmatimonadetes > Gemmatimonadales > GWC2-71-9 > DASYPP01. The sequence goes on along the minus strand of JBDTTZ010000102.1, from coordinate 7,667 downwards.
CACGACGACCGGATCGTGCAGCGCGATCTGGCGAAAGTGGTTCACGAACACCGGCGCGGCGTACAGGTGGTCCACCGGGAGGTCGAAGAACCCCTGCATCTGGTGCTGGTGGAAATCCAGGCCAAGCACCCGGTCCGCTCCAGCGACCGACACCATGTTGGCAATCAGCTTCGCGCTGATGGCGACCCGGGGCTGATCCTTTCGATCCTGCCGGGCGTACCCGAAATAGGGAATGACCGCCGTGACCCGGGCCGCGCTGGCCCGCTTGGCCGCATCCATCAGGAGCAACAGCTCCATCAGGTTTTCCGCCGGCGGGTTGGTGGACTGCACGATGTAGACGTCGCGGCCCCGGACATTCTCGTCAATCTTGACGAAGATTTCCCCGTCGGCGAATCGCCGAATCGTGACCCGGCAGAGAGGCTGGCCGACATGGGCGGCCAGCTCCTCGGCCAGGGCCCGATTGGCCGAACCGCTGAGCAACAACATCTGACTTCGAGACTGCGACAGATCGGCCATAAATGAGCCGGGGAAAATAGTTTAGGGGTCGGGCTGAGTCAACGCTCGGGTCACTCTGGAGGGACCGGGATTCCGGTGGCGGTCGTCCGACGAAGGCGGTCAGCGCCCAGGTTGGCGTGGGATCGGGCCAGGCGCCACCCGGATATCGGCAAAACCGGGCCGTCAACACGACATTGGCGAAGAGTTCGCGGGTCAGCGCTGACTAGCGATCCTGTATGGCGGGGATGATCACGTTGGTCACCAGGTTGTCCCGGAACTGTCCCCATACGCCGTATTGCCCGTAATTGCCGGCCGTGAACACTATCACGATGTCGAGCTCGGGCAGCACGATGACATACTGGCCGCCATTGCCATTGGCTTCGTACTCGCGATAGGCGCGCCCGCCGGAATTGAGCACGGCGCGATGCCAGGCATAGCCATCGGCGCTATGGGTAGTATCGGTTACCTGCAGCATGGTGGAGCGGCGAACCCAATCAGCGCTGACGAGGCGCCTGCCGTGCCAAGTGCCACCGTCGAGGTAGACCTGGCCGATTTTGAGCAGGTCGCGCGGTTGAATCTGGATCCCCCCACCCAGGTAGCCCTCGAGAGTCGGCTGGAGATTGTAGTAGTAGCGGCCGAACTGGAGCGGCCGGGCCACGGTCCGGTCGAAGTATTCCGGCAGCCAGGTGTGAGTGGCGGCAGTGAGCGCGGCGCCCACCAGGCTCATTGTCGCCGAGCAGTAGGCGTAGTGAGTGCCTGGCTCATAGGCCATCGGAAGATCGAGCGTATAGCGCCACCAGTCAGGCTGCGCCGTCTGCTGCTGCATGGCGTCTTCGTTGCCCGGGGAGTCATCCTGGTTGTCGTCGCAGGCGAGCCCGGTGCTGTGGGTCATCAGGTGTGCGATGGTAATCCGGTCACGGCGCGGATCGGCCGGCGCACCCTGGCCCAGCGCCCCGACCAGGGGATAGAGCCTTGTGTCGGTGCCGATGGGCGTGCCCGCCAGCATCGCCGCGCCAACCATGACCGAGGCGTAGGTCTTGGCGGCCGATCGAGTATCGTGCGTCATGCTCCGGTCATAGCCCATGAAGTATTCCTCCATGACCAGACGGCCATGCCGGGCAATAAGTATCGAATGCACGAACGGCGAGCGATAGCTCAACATCGAGGTATCGGCGATGTGCTGGATCATGCCCTCGAGGGCAGCTTCGTCCATCCCGGTAGCGGAGGCGCGTGCCGTGAGCCAGCCGTCATTCTCGGCCGCCGGTTGGCGGTAGCGCCAGGCCGTGCCCGGGGGTACCCGGGGCAGGAAGCCGATGGCCTGTGCGCTGTCGAGTGGCGTCAGCACGACGACGCGGCCCAGAAACGGCCACATCATGGTGATCTGGCGTCCCGTCGAGTCGAAGTTGCCGGCATAGCGGGTTTGCGGGACCGTCGTATCGGGCGGCGCGGTGAAGCGGATGGAGTCGTTTCCGATCGTCACGCGAAACTGGGGTGCGCGGCCTCGAGTGTTGAATTGCGGATTCCGGAACGCGCCGAGCAGCACACCATCCGCTCGGCGCCAGATGGCGAGGTAGAGGTCGAACCGGTCGTCGAGGGGGACCACGGTGCCGCGCCAATTGCCGGGACCTACCAGTTGAAGGTCGGCAGGGGTGGCGTAGGCCTGGCTGAAGGTGACGCCGGTGGGCTGGATCCACCAGCCGTGAATGGAGCGTCCTCCGGGCCGGAGTGTGCCACGGAAGCTGCCGAGATTTCCCGGAACCGAGAAGCTGAGGCTGTCACCGCGGTGCATCACCGGGACCTCGAGGGTCCGGATGCTCGCGCGCCAGCTGTCGCCTTCGCGCGTGATCGTCAGCTCGCCGCGGATCGCGGGACCAAACGCATTCTCCGAAGCCCAGATGCCGATGAGCTGGTGCCCCGGGTTGGAGGTTGAGGTTTGAGCGACCAGTGGCGTCGCGCTGAACAGAAGATCCATGGCCAGCAGAAACGCGGTGTGACGCCTCATTTTACTCTCTCCGATTTGACTTGCTCTCGTGCTTTGAGCCACTCCACGATCGGTTCCGACCCAGTCTGCATATTTCGCTTGAGAAGATCGATCGCCGAGTTCAGATTCCCCTGCCGGAGGGCCGAAAGGATCCGGTCGTGGGTCTTGGTGGCGACCTGCACGTTATTCCGCTCTCGCATCAAGGCGGTTTCGTAGCGACGAGTCCGGCGAATGATCTGCTTGACCATTTCGACCAGGATCCTATTGGGGCACCGTCCTATCAGCTCAAGATGCCATTGGTCATCCAGATCAATGACCGAGTTGGCATCGGCGGCCGCACTAATCTGCCGGTTGATCTCCTCGAGCAACTTCAACTGTTCCCGGGAGGGAACGCCGGCCAGCCTGAGCGCCTCGGGATCCAGCAGGGGCCGGATAGTATAGAGCTGCTCGAACTCCTGGAGCGATAGCGGAGTGACGAAGTGGCCGATTCGGGGGATAGCGCTGATCGCGCCTTCGGCCGTCAGCTGGACGAGCGCCTCCCGAAGCGGAGTGCGGCTGACGCCGAGGTCCCGGGAGAGGTGGACTTCATTGATCCGGTCACCGGCGGGGAGATGGCCGTCCACGATCATGTCGCGAAGGACAGTGATGAGTTCATCGCCGATATTGAGTCGGGTTTGGAGTTGCATACTGTATACAGTATGCAGCTCTTCTAACCGACGCAAGTACTGCGACTTATGGCTCTGATGGGATGAGTCGAAAAGCGATTGGCCCTGGTGGATTCGAACCACCATTCGCAGATCCAAAGTCTGCTGTCCTGCCATTGGACGAAGGGCCAGTAGCGCAAAAATAGCGGGGAAGCGGGGAAGCGGGGAAGCGGGCGGGAATTACGACCGGGGAGGCTCCACAGGTCCCGGTGCCTCTGTTTCCAGAGTTTCCGTAGCAACCTTCTTTCCCAGCTTAGGGCTCAAGGTCATCGCCGCGTCGTCCCGCTCCCGGGCGGTCCGGTATACGGCGAAGATCGCCGAGCCCGAGCCGCTCATCCGGCAGAGCAGGGGGTGAGTCGCGGCCAGCGCTTCGAATGCGGCGCGAATCTCCGGATGGCGGCCAAACACCACCGATTCGAACTCGTTGCCGGCCATTCGCCCGATGCTGCCCCAGGTGGTCAGTGCCTCCAGGTCGAGGGCGACCGCGCCGCGGGAGTGTCCGGCAACCCGGGCCTGATCTACCCAGCGATACCCGTCCCGGGTCGCGACTCCAATAGGGGGAATCAGCAGCAAGGCCGGGGCAGCGGAAAGCGCTGGAAGCCGCATCAAACGTTCGCCATGTCCCCATCCCAGGGCCATTGCTCCGCCGCTCAGAAAGAAGGGAACATCGCTCCCTAACCGGGCCCCGAATTGAAGCAGCTCGTGCCGGGGCACCGCGTTGTCCGCGAGATGATTGAGGGCCAGCAGGGCGGCGGCGGCATTGCTGGATCCTCCCCCCAGCCCGGCGCGAACCGGAATCCGCTTGGTAAGCACAAGATGAACCCCGAACTTGCGGCCGGTGGCATCGAGGACGGCTCGGGCCGCGCGCACCGCAAGATTCTCCGCCTCCGGGCCGACGTCGGCGCCGGTCGTCTCGATCGTCACCTCGTTCCCCTCGCGGCGTTCCGCCACCAACTCATCCGCCAGGCCAATCCGGCAGAAGAGGGTCTCGATGCCATGGAAGCCATCGGCTTCCCGGGCGAGAACCCGGAGGAAGAGGTTCACCTTGGCATGCGATCGTATCCGGACGGCGGGCATCAGGCCGAGGTGGCTTCCTGCCGCAGGTTCTTGAGTCCCAGGCCGGTGCTGAGGAGTGACCAGGCGCCCAGCAGGGTGATCGGAACGAAAGTGGTCGCGTGGTACACCAGGGCATAGGTGACGGCCACGTTGTCGGACAATCCATAGAGCAGCAGTGTCGCCTTGATCGCGCCCTCGAACACGCCGACAAAACCCGGCGCTGTCGGCACCGATATGGCGAACGCCAGGAGTCCCTGCATCAGCATGGCGCCGGCAAAATTCACCGGAATGCCAAAGGCTTTGAAGGCGACGAAAAACGAGAGTACGCTGACCAGCCAGATCAGGACCGACCAGACCAGGACGACCAGGATGCGGACTGGAGAGCGCACCACCGACAGGCCGTGGACCACTCCTTCGATCATGGCCACCAGCCGGTCGGCCAGCTTCGGAAAGGGGACGATCCTGAGGATCATCCGTTCGGCCGGTTTGGGAAACGCCACCACCAGCCCGGCCAGGATAAGACCAACCAGGAATGTCGCGCCGGCGATCAGCGCGATGTGGCTGACCTTCACGCCCTTCACCGCCGCCGACGCCGGAAGCCCCGACAGCAGCAGGCCGGAGGTGAGGATCAGGACGAGCGCGATGCCGTCGAACAGCCTCTCCGCCGCAATAGAAGAAATCGCGGAGGTGAGCCGGGTCCGGGTCAGCCGGGTGATGGCGATGCTCCGCAACAACTCACCGGCGCGGAACGGCAGCACGTTGTTCGCCATGAATCCGATGGCGATGGCGTGCCACAGCGCGCCCATTGGCAAAGGCCCTCCGTCGTCGGCCCGGAGCAGGATTCGCCAGCGGAAGATGCGAAGCACGAAGGTACTGGTCGCGATCACGACGCAGGCAATGAGCGGAAGCAGGCTGACCCGCTTGAGCTCGGCGATGACGTCGCTGAAGTGAATGCCCTTCAACGCCCAATACAGAAATGCCGCTGAGATCGCGACAGCCAGCAGGGTCTGCCACCAGCGGTGGTTGGAGCCGGGAACCGCTGGAGCTGGGATGGGAGGATCAACCAATCGGAGAATCCGCGAGGAAGAGGAGGATCAGGTTTCAGCGGCGAGGGAGACGAGATCCAGGAGCTCGTCCAGGAGCGGACGCACCCGGCCGAGGTCACCACCTCCAGTGAGCAGCGCATCGACTTCCTGGCGGAGATCGGTAGCGCGTTCCAGCGCGGCCTTGCCATGGTAGCAGAGCTGCACGATGTCTACGACCTCGAGCGGTTCTGCGACAGCATCGGTACCGGCGAGGAACCCTTCGAGCGAGGCTTCCCCGCGGCCCCGCTCCCGGAGGAGGCGGGCCAGCCGAAGGAGACTGCCTTCGAGTCCGGCCGGCTCCGGGAGCTCTGCCTTCGCCGGGGGAGCGCTGGGTTGCTCCAGCAGTTCTTCGATCGGCACCACCGGCTCCGATATGCGGACCGGCGGCGGGGACTCGGTGGCGACGTGGCTGACCGGTACCGGCCGGAAGACCGGCGCGCCCAGGCGATGCAGCCGCTGGGAGAGCTGATCGAGGTCTTCTCCAGCCTGTCTCAGGTTTCCCGGCTGGGCGAGACCGCGGAAGACGCCGCCGGCCTCCCGGATGCAGGCCGCGAACTCCTTCACGATTCCGCCGACTCCGCCCGCGGCGATCAGCTCGCGCGCGGCTCCGGCGAGGGCATTGGTATTGGACGGCAGCTGGAGTCCGGTGGCGGTCTCCAGGGGGCGCAGTGCCGCGACCATGGCGTAGAGCCGCAGGTCGCGCTGGGCCGGCGTCGTCGCTCTATCCAGCTGGTCCGCGACTTCAGCGAGCCGTTCGCCCAGGCTCACCAGCTCGACGGTGCCCAGGTCGCTTTCCCGGGGCGCCCGGCCCGGGGTGACAATGCCGGACGCCTTGTCGGCGAAGAGTGACTCGATGGGCACCACGTCCGCTTCGGTGGCGAAGGCGCGGAGCAGCAGGCCGGCGAACCGCTCCGGCTCTTCCGCTTCCGGCGACGGCCGACCGATGGCTGCGACGTCCTTGGCGGCCCGGGCCAGCGCCTGGGCCGCGGCCTCGAAGACGTCCGCCACCTGGGGAGGCGGCGCAAACATGCGGGTCAATTCGCCGACGGCGCGCTCCACGCTTTCCAGCATGTCGGGCATCGGGGCCAGGTCGGTCAGCGCGGCGAGGCCGCGCAACGATTGGAGACGGCGGAGGACGGCGTAGAGCGGCTCGTGTCCATCCGGCGCGGTGCGGAGCGCCCGGGCCGCGCGATCGAGGGCGCTGGCTGCGAGGGCTCCCTCCCGCGCGACGAAGGCCCGCACTCCGGAGTCGGTTCCCGGCACCCCGCTCGGCACCGGCGTCTGGCGCGGGCGCCCGGGTGACGCCACGCCGCCCAGCGCTTCGAGATCGGCGGCGAGGCGTTCGGCTCGCTCCGTCGCATCGTCGTCCCAGGACCCGGCGGTCCGCACCAGGTTGCGGGTTTCGGTGACGGCGGCCTGGACCCGCTCCTGGAGCGCGGCGTCCCACGGCCGCCGCCCTTCGCGAAAGGCCTTGGCGACTGCTTCGAGTCCCGCAGCGGACCGGGCAATGAGCGGCTGGTTGGCCATGAGCGCGCTGCCGCGGAGTGCCCGGGAGTAGCGCACCAGCTCTTCGGCGGCCGGCGGAGTATCGCGAACCAGCAGCGCACTCAGCCGGTCGAGGTACTCGCCCGCCTCCATCGCGAAGTATTCCGCCATCCCGATGGGTGAACTCATCCGGCCTCAATCAGTTGGATCGTTGGTAAGGGCAAGTGTCTATAGTGGGAAGAAGTCGGCGAGACGGCAAGACGGCAAGATCGAATCACTCCCGCCCCGCGGTGCGAATCAGGCCGGCCATTTCACGGACGGCGGCGCCGATTCCGATGAAAATCGCGCGGCTCACGATGCTGTGGCCGATGTTCAGCTCCTCGATCTCCGGGATCCGGGCAACCGGCTGGACGTTTTGGGATGTGAGCCCATGGCCCGCATGCACCGCCAGCCCCAAGCTCCTCGCGAACCGTGCGGCGTCGCGCAGCTCGTCCAGCGCCCGCGCGTCCATTTTCCAGGCATGGGAATAATGTCCGGTGTGCAATTCCACGGCTGGAACCCCGAGGTCTCGGGCCAGCGCCAGGCTGGCCCGGTCAGGATCGACAAACAGACTCACCCGGCATCCGGCATCGGCGAGCCGCTGGATGGCCTCACGGAGCCGTGGAGTGTCGGCGCCGAGATTGAGGCCGCCTTCCGTGGTGATCTCCTCCCGCCGCTCCGGCACCAGGGTGGCCTGGTAGGGCCGAAGCCGGCAGGCGATATCTACGATGCGCCGGGTGGCCGCGAGCTCCAGGTTCAGCACGGTGCGCACGCTCGCCGCGAGGCGCTCGATATCGCGGTCCTGGATGTGTCGCCGGTCCT
>JBDTTZ010000101.1:0-10324 GCA_040008015.1 Gemmatimonadota bacterium | reverse complement strand
CCGAAAGGAGCTGGTGATCGAGGACGGGTTCGGGAAGGAAGTGGTGCGGGGGACCAGGGACCCATAGAACAGGCATAGAGCCCGCGATCGAACTCTGCCCAAACAAGTGTAAGCGCCTCAAACACTTACATGGATGAGACTTGCGTTTTCTTCGGACTTAATACATGTTATTAACGCGCGTAACCACATAGAGTTACAATATGTCGAGCATCATCTCAGTATCAGTCCCCGAAGCGGTTCGCTCGGTCTTGGAAGCCGAAGCGACGCGACAGCGCCGTTCTCGAAGCTTCATTGTGGCGGAAGCGGTGCGTGAGTACGTCGCGGCCAGAGTGGATCAGGCATTTGCTCAAGCGCGTCATCAGACCCTTCGCGAGGGTCTTGCCCTCTCGCCCCAGGACCGGATCGCACTGGCCGAGGATCTCTGGCAAGAGTTTGCCAGGGGGCGAAAACCCGCGAAGCCCTGGGCCAGGACATTCGATACTTTTGCGGATTACGATACCTGGCGACGGGAAGGTGGAGACCCGTCGAGATGACGCCTCAAACCCGCCTTGCAAGGGTGTGCGGTCTGCTCAATGCTGCGGAGGTGAAGTACGTCGTTGTCGGTGGATTTGCGGTTGCCTTCCATGGTGTTGTCCGAGCCACCAAGGACATTGATATCCTCATTGACCCCACCCTCGAAAACGCTACTCGCACGCTCCGGGCTCTCGAAGGGCTGACCTGGGGCATCTCACGTGAAATAGACCCCGCTGAAGTCATCGCGAATCCCGTCACCATCATAGGCGACGATCCACGGGTTGACATACTTACCCTTGCCTGGAGCGTTCGTTACGCGGACGCCGGCCCCAGGGCCCAGAAAGCCGAGATCGAGGGAGTAGAAATTCCGTTTGCAGACCTGGACACGCTCATCCGATCAAAGCAGACGGGCCGGTTCCAGGATAAAGCTGACGTCGAAAGTCTGGAGGATATAAGAAGACTTGAACCGGGGTTGGACCAGGGCATCTAGATGAAGGCAATCGAAGCGATAATGGCTTAGCATGCTCCCGCAGTGAGAACCACCTGGCGGCGGCCGTCGTTATCAGTGCATGAATCCCCTTCGCAAGTGGCCGCGCCCGCTCCCAGCCCTGGCTGCCGTCACGCTTATTGTCGCCGCCCTGGCCGTGGTCGCCCGATACCTTCCGGCCCGGCTCCTCGCCGTCACTTCTGATCCCTCCTATCCCCTGGCTTCCTCCGACACCCTGGGCGACTTCCCGGCCGATGCCTGGCTCAACGGCGCCGGCCCCATCACCGGGGCTGATCTCCGCGGCTCCCCGGTGCTGGTCGAGTTCTGGACCTACCTCTGCTACAACTGCAAGAACGTCGAGCCCTGGATGAAACGGACCCACGCCCGCTACGCGCCCCAGGGGCTGGCGGTGATCGGGGTTCATACGCCCGAGTTCTCGCAGGAGAGGGAGATCGACAATGTGAAACACTACCTGGAGAAGAACGGCATCACCTGGCCGGTCGCCATTGATAACGGTTTCCGGGTCTGGCGCCGCTACAACAGCACCAATGCCTGGCCCGCCTTCCTGGTCTACAACCGATCGGGTGAGCTGGTCTATCGGGCGGCGGGAGAAAATGCAGTGACCGGCGCCGAGGCGGCGATCCGCCGCGTGCTGGAAGAGAAGACCAACCAGCAACCCGCGGCCAGCTCGGGCACCTCCGATGGCATTCGGGTCCGGGCGATGCGGCGGACGGACTCGGTGGCCATCACCCTGACACCGCTTCCCGGATTCAAGCTGGTGGAGAGTCCGCCCAACGAGATCTGGCTCGATGGCGCCGGCGAGTTCGTGCCCATCGGCAAACCGTTCACCGGCGCCGAGGCGGCGGAAGTGAACTACTATGCCGGCCCGGCAAGTGTCACGGTTCCGCTCCGGGGTCGGGCGCCTCAGGGCCGGGTCCGCTATCGGGTCTGCGACGAGCGGACCGGGGTGTGCCTGCAGCGGGAGGTGGCGTTCCGGGCGCAGTGAGGGGTGGGCTGGACCCAGCACCGGGGGCGAGGGTGAGGAGTGGGTGAGAGAACCGCCCAGCCGGATCCATCGTTGCTCTTCGTTCGCCGCAGTTCAATTCCCCTCTGGCATCTTCAAGGAGTTCCCAATGACCCTTCGAACAATCCCTCGTCTCGGACTGTTTCTGGCCCTGCTCGCGGCCGCCTGTTCCGATGGTCCCACTGACCCATCCAGTCCTTCCCCAGACTTCAGCAAAGCCCAACGCTCATTTTCCCTGTATAGCCTGAGTAACGCAACCGGCGGGAACGCCGTCCTGCGCTTCACTTCGCGCGCCAATGGAACCCTGGAAGCGGCGGGATCCTTCGCGACTGGCGGCACCGGGACCGGCGCGGGTCTGGGGAACCAGGGTGCCCTGGCGCTGGACCCGGATGGCCGTTGGCTCTTCGCCGTGAATCCCGGCAGCAACGACGTCTCGGTCTTTGCGCTGACTGGATCGGCCCCCACCCTGGTGGAAACCGTCGCGTCTGGCGGGAGCATGCCGATCAGCCTCACCTTCAGTCGCGGTCGGCTCTATGTGTTGAATGCGGGAGGCACCGGGAACATCACCGGGTTCCAGGTCAGCTCGCTCGGTCATCTCAGCGCGATCCCCGGCTCCACTCAACCGCTCAGCAGCTCCGCTGCCGGACCCGCCCAGATTGGATTCGGCAGGAATGGCCGATTTCTGGTGGTGACCGAGAAGATGACCAACATGATCACCGTGTATCCGGTGGGCCCGGGCGGGGCAGCGGGCGCTCCCCAACCGCAGCCGTCTCACGGCATGACTCCGTTCGGATTCGCCTTCGACCGGCAGGGGCTACTGATCGTCTCCGAGGCCTTTGGCGGGGCCCCGGGACAGAGCGCGGTCTCTTCCTATAGCCTTGGGGAAGACGGAACGCTCAATCTCGTCACCGGGAGCCTTGGCACGACTCAGACCGCGGCGTGTTGGATCGTACTCACACCCGGTGGTCGGTTCGGCTATACCACCAACACCGGCAGCGCCGACGTCAGCGGCTTTTCGCTCCTGCCCACGGGCTCCCTCACGTTGCTCGATACCGACGGCATCACCGGTACCACCGGTACCGCACCTATCGATGCGGCGATCGGAGGGCATTTCCTCTATACTCTGAATAGTGGCAGTACTTCGATTTCCGGTTTTGCCGTTGGGGAAGACGGCAGTCTCCAGCCGGTGGGCAATCTTGCCGGGCTTCCAGCCGGCGGAACCGGGCTGGTCGCGCGCTAGTTCACCAGGGCCGCGTGACCTGAGCGGATCCCGCGGTCCGGGGATCCGTTCAGGCGGCTCAGATGAAGGTGCTGATTTCTTCCAGCGGCTTGCGGTGGATGCGAGGCACCACCGCATCCGCGCTGGGGTAGCCGGCCACCACCAGCATCACCGGCCGTTCATTGTCCGGCCGTTGCAGCACCTGGTTAAGGAAGTGCATGGGGTTGGGGGTATGGGTGAGCGTCGCCAGGCCGGCGTGGTGCAGGGCCGCAATGAGCATTCCGGCGGCAATGCCCACCGACTCCATAACCTAGTAATTGTGCCGCCGCTCACCGCTCCCGATCCGCTGATACCGCTCCGCAAAAATCGCGATCAGGTCGGGCGCCGTCTCCAGGTAGGGCTTGTGTTCGTCGGTTCCCAGCGGCGCCAACGCTGCCAACCACTCCGCCGGCCCTTTCTCATAGAACTCATGCTCGGCCTGCTCCGCCGCCGCACGAATGGCCTGCTTGGTCGCCGGATCTTCCACCACCACGAAATGCCACGGCTGCTGGTTGGCGCCGCTGGGCGCGCTGGCCGCGGCCCGCAGGCACTCGCGAATGACCTGCCGGGGAACCGGCCGAGGGCTGAACTGGCGAACCGTTCGCCGCCGCTGGAGCTCCTCGGCAAAGGCCGTGCTCCTGGCCTCCATCACTGCCGGAGGATATTCCTGGTAAGTGGATAACGGTTCGAAGTGGGGTGAATCCGGCTGGGGCATGAAGCATCTCTCGAGTTCAAGGGATTGTGGGATTGTGGGATTGTGGAATCGAGGGAATTGAAGAAAGCGTTTCAATCCCACAATCCCACAATCCCACAATCCCACAATCCCACAATCCCACAATTAGTCGGTAGGTGGCACCATCGTCATCTGGGCACTCTTGAGATCCTCTCCCACGCAGTCTCCGGTGTAGACGCCATCGGCACTGAGGGTCAGCACACAGTGGACCCGGGGCGACCCCGGCTCAAAGTTGAAGCTGATGGTGTGGTCGGCGTAGTGGCCTTCGGTGGCGGCAAAATCGCCATGTTCTCCGGCGTGGATCGCAATGCCGAGGGAATCGCCGTTGACGGTGACATCAAAGGTCAGCGGCACCTCCTGGTCCGCATCAGGCGGGACGGCAAAGCCGGTCCATTTTCCGGGCTTGACTGTCTGGGCCGAGCAGATGGCGGGAACCAGAAGGGTAAGAAGAAGGAGGGCAAAGGTCTTGGATCTCATGAACGGCACCTGGTAGAGGAAAGGCCGATCCGGGTTGAGATCGGCTCGACGTCAGCGAATGCAGGCACTACTGACTGGGAGCCAAAAGGTTTCAAGTCGGGACGTCAAACTGGTGCATCAATACCCCTAGCGCCGCGGCTCCTCCCCTGGCCGGTAGGTCCGCTCCGCATTCGCCCCCACTTCTGCCAGGGTAAACCAGCCGGGTTTGAACCGACCCGAGGCATAGAGCGGTGCCTGGTCGAAGAAGTGGGGAGACTCGGCATGGCCGCTGGCACCCATGGTATGGACGGTCAGCGCGTGGACTTGAGGGCCGAATTCCACCACGCTGATGTAGGTTCCGCCCGACTGACCGTAGCGCGCCTTCTGACCGTCTACCCCATCGGCATAGAAGGTGAACACCGCGCCATCCGCACCGCTTACCCCCGGCACCGCCACGCTGGGCCGCGCATCAGAGAATGACTGGCCAAGGGCTTCGTCGATGCGCTGCAACCGGTTTATCTCGCCCCATCGGACCATCCAGCGCCCGAATCGGCGCTGCAGCACATCCAGGGCGCTGACCAGCCGTTGCAGCCGATCCTGGGGAGCGAGCGCCTGGGGGTGGTTGCCCAACCGGTCCTGCCACAGAACGAAGAGGGTCGTCGCGACCGACATCGTATCGCTGCGATGGTTCCAGGCCATCAGAGTGTCCAACGCGTCGTGCAGCCGGCGGCCCGCCTCCGACGTGTCGGTTGACTGGGGCCGGTCGCGCAGCAGCATGGGCAGCAGGCTGTCCGCCATCACGACCCGGGTATCAAACGCGATCCGGGTCCATTGCTCGAAGGTCCACTTCGGTGTGTCAGCCAGGATCCGGCGGGACACGACACCCCGGGGGTTATCGCCGTCGGGCACCATGTAGCCGGGGAAGCGGGTGGAATCGGGATTTCCCGCGCTGGTCAGCAGGAAGGGGGAGGTGTTGCAGTTCTGCATCCAGCCGGTCGCGGGATCGGTGAGCTGAGGAAGCTCCTCCATCGTGTGGTAGCCCTGCCATTCGGTGGACGGGTCACTGCCGTCCACCGGGACCTGCCAGTCGAGGCCCGGCTTCCGCCTGGGGACGGCCCCATTGTACAGGTACCAGGTGTGCCCGTCGCGGTCGGCATACATCACGTTGCCGAAGAGCATGTTGAGCGGCGCCATCGCCCGCTTCATTTCGACCAGGTTCCGGGCCCGGGTCATGGCGTACCATTCACCGATCCAGCCGTCCGCCTCGATCTTCGCCATGCGAACGGCGAGCGGCTTTTCGTTGAGGCCCCCGAACAAGGGGCCGTGGTGAGTCTTTCGCAGCGTGGTGATCCGCTGCACGAGGCCGCTATCGGTCTTCACCCGAATGGTGTCCTGCCAAGCGGTGGCCATCCGGTAACCATCCCCATAGCGATACGCCAACGGTCGAGTGGGATCATCGAAGGTTTCCATCCAGCTGTCGGCCTGGTCGGCGCCGTTATCCGTGCTCACCCAGCCGACGTCCGCGTTGTGGCCGACGTAAGGGAAGGGAAAACCGAACCGGGTGTAGCCGGTGAAATCCCACCCCTGCTCGCTGTGCACGTGGCCTTCGTACACCTGGCCCGGGCCGAAGAAGGCGAGATGCGGATTGATGAAAAGCATCGGGTGGCCGGAGGCGCTCCGCGACGCGCCGATGACCCATCCGTTGGAGCCGGTGCTGGCTTCGAGTCCCCGGTCGTTCTTGCCAACCTGGAACTGGGTCCGGCTCAACCCCGCGGAAAACAGGAATCCGTTCTGGTAATAGTTGTAGCGAATGAAGGCGAGAGGGTACCACGGCTCCATTCTGCCAAGCAGCCGGGGATGGACCTCCGGATGCCGGGTGAGGTACCAGTTGAGTCCCTCGGCAAAGGCGTCCACCAACGCTTTCACGTTTCCCGGCAACCGGGCGTACTCTTCACGGGCCAGCCGGGGAATCTCCAGGAGATGATTGACCTGGTCGTCGCGGACTCCGCTTTCGCCGTCGACCTCGGCACGCCTCCCCAGCGACCTGATGTAGTTATCCTCGATCCGGAAGAGGTTGTCCTCGGCCTGGGCGTAGGCGAACCCGAACACCGCCGCCGCGTCGGTCTTGCCGAACACGTGGGGAACGCCGTAGCTGTCGCGATAGATGGTGACGTCATGGGCCAGCGGAGGATCGACGCCTGGTGGCGGCAACTCGTGGCCGAAAAGGAGGAGGAGACTGACGAAAATGGACCGCATCGGGGCCCGCACGGATGAGATCGCCCAAAGGTAACCGCTTCGGCAGGTCCCTGTTCGGTACGAGAGCTGAAACCCGAAGGACCGCTGGGCGTATGGCTCGCGAGGCAACCTGTCCTGTTCCCGCCGCCGGAAGGTTTCTCCACGATCTGGGAATACCGGACCGGTCACTGGCTCACGGTGCACGACCATTCGGCGTAAGGCTGGGGCGATCTCGGCGGTAAAGCGCATCGAAACGTGAAGTGATTGGGGTACTGCCGCACGACGTCTGGTGCGTGCGTCATCATCGCTGCACCGGAGAGCTTCGAGGCGCATTACCGCCGAGATCGCCAAGCAACCGCGAAGTCGCCGAAGACCACGCTACGAATGACGATGAGACTGCTCCAAGGTATGCTCTTGAGCTACCAGCCGCCGATAGAGGATTCCACTACGTTCGGAATGACATCCTGGAATGCCGCCGCAGGCAACCCTGTTATCCTCCCAAGGGTCTACCAGGCCTCCCTAGCATCCCGAGGAACCGACCATGCAGGCTTCCCGTCTCGCGCTTGTTGCCCTGCTCGCCGCCGCTCCCGTCACTCAGCTCCATTCCCAATCCCCCTCGCTCGACAGCCTCGACGCCTTCATCAAGGCCCAGATGGCGCGGCGCCAGGTCAACGGGCTCTCCCTCGCCATCATCCAGGACGGCAAGATCGCGGTGGCCAGGGGATACGGCGTGACTGACCGGACCACGAGAGCGCCGGTCACTCCTAACACCCTCTTCCAGGCCGGCTCCATCAGCAAACCGGTCGCGGCGATGGGAGCCCTGCACCTGGTCGAAGCCGGCCGGCTGGTTCTCGACGAGGATGTGAACACCAGGCTTAAGAGTTGGAAGCTGCCCGAGAACGCCTTCACCGTGACCGAGAAGGTGACGCTGCGCCGGATCCTGTCGCATAGCGGCGGTCTCACGGTGCATGGCTTTCCGGGCTACGACGTGAACCAGCCCAGGCCCACGCTGGTCCAGGTGCTGAACGGCACCCGGCCGGCCAACACCGACTCGATCCGGGTGGACACGACTCCCGGCACCATCTGGCGCTACTCCGGTGGTGGTTTCACGATCATGCAGCAATTGGTGATCGATGTGACCGGTAAACCTTTTCCGCTGTATATGCAGGAGACGGTACTGGGACCGATCGGCATGAGCAACAGCTCGTACGATCAGCCGCAGCCGCCGGCCCGCGCCGCTCGCACCGCGAACGGGTACTACACCGATCGTACTCCCGTGCGGGGACGCTGGCACGTCTATCCTGAAATGGCGGCCGCGGGGCTCTGGACTACCGCGAGCGACCTGGCCCGTTTCGTCATCGAGGTGCAGGAGACGCTGGCCGGCCATGGCCATGGCGTGATCTCGCCTGCCATGGCCCGGCAGTACCTTACCGTGCAGAAGGATGACTACGGACTCGGCATCGGGCTCGCCGGCACCGGTCCGGCGCTCCGCTTCAGCCACGGCGGGCGGGACGAGGGCTTCGATGCGTGGATGGAAGGGACGGCCGAGTCGGGACAGGGTGTTGTCATCATGATCAACGGGAATGACAATGCCAATGTCGTGGACCGGATCGCCCGCTATGTCGCCGCGGCGTACCACTGGCCTGCGACCGGTGCGGCGGCGGAACCCGCGGCACGCAAGGGTATACACCAGGACCCGGCGAGGCTCCGGTCCCTGGCGGGCTACTACGAGGTGGTGGAAAACCAGATGGTCATCCTGGCTTCCAGGGATGATGGTACCGGGCTGTCGGCGCTGATCGATGGCCTGCCGGGCGAAGACTTCCTGGCGCTCGACAGCCTGCACTTCGGGTCCAGCGACCGGAATCTCCGAATCGCCTTCGTTCAGGCCTCCCCGGGGGCGGCTCCTCTCCTGGTGTGGCGCGAGGGCGAGCCGCGGGAGCGGCGGGCGCCGCGCGTAGTGCCGCTGCCCAGCAGCCGGTCGCCGGTCACCGATCCGGATCCCGCGCTCACCACTCGTCTGACCGCTGTCGTGGCCGCCTTACAGCAGGGTGGCCAGGTATTGGCCGATGCACCGGACGTGAGTCCCGGTGCGAAGAAGGACTTTCGCGATGGGGTGCGAGGGCAGCTTGATGAGCTGGGGCCCCTCGCGTATCTAGGTGAAGAGGACGTGAGTGGCAGGGGAATTCATCGGCATGGCGAGGAGGTGGCGCGGGTCCGGTACTACAAAACCACGCTCAAGGGGGAGCCGGGTTACCTGTTGTTTCATCTCCGCGCGGATGGAAAGCTCGCGGATTATGATACCGGGACGCGATAGCCGAGGGGCGCCCCGATGGTCAAACCCGGCACTGGGTTGACGCCCCTCATGGTCTAACGAATTGACGATGCCGCACAGGTAGGTGCCGCTGTGCCGCCCACCGTCTTGCTGACCACCTGAACCACGCGTGACGATCCGGGCCGAGCGGGAGCCCGCCCCTGGCTCGCGACCCGAAGCCGCTGGTCGGTCGCCTGCGTCGCCTGTGATGCCGTGATGAACCCTTCCTGCGTCATCAGGCGCAGCACCAGATTGCGGCGCTCTTTCGTCCGGTCGGGATGTTCTTGCGGATCGTACACCTCCGGGGCCTTCGGCATCGCCGCCAGCATGGCTGCCTCGGAGAGTGAGAGTCGGCTCACACTCTTCCCGAAGTAGTGCCGGCTCGCCGCCTCGACGCCATACATCCCGTCGCCCAGGTAGATCAAGTTGAGGTAGAGCGCCAGGATCTGGTCCTTGGTGAGCGCGCTCTCGATCCGGGGCGCCAGCCGGAGCTCGACCAGCTTGCGGCCGAAAGAGCGGCCGGAGCAATCGTCATCCCGGATAAAGGCGCTTCGCGCTACCTGCATGGTGAGCGTGGAGGCGCCTTCCCGCACCCCCAATGACGTCGCATTCCGCACAAATGCCCGGCCGAAGGCGCGCCAGTCGATGCCGTGGTGCTGGGAGAAGCGGTGGTCTTCCACCGCGATAAAGGCGTTCCGCACGTTCTCCGGAATTCGGGCCAGGGGCACCATGCTGCGGTGGTTCGGCAGGTAAGCCCGGATCTTGGCGACCGAGGGGCAGCCGTGGAATCCGCAGCTGATGCTGTAGAGGAAGCTGCCCATGAACAGCAGGGAGAAGACGGCGGCGGTCCCCAGCACCAGGCGGCGAAGGTTCCTGGAATACCAGATCAGCAGCCGAGGTGGATACAATGGATGGCTCTCCGAGGGGGATGCGGCCAGCGTAGACCCCAACTTGGCACGCTGTTACGGGAGCGCAAGGGCGCTTCCGGTTGGTGCGTCATTGGCGATGCGGCCCCAACCATCATCACCGTGCCTTCGGCACGGGATGATTGATTGCGGATGCCCGCTTCCCGGGGCTCGCGCCCCGGGCTGAAGAATCAACGGCCTTTCAGGCCGAGCAACCGCGGGGACGCTTGCGCACTCCAAGACCCTAACGCTTGTTCGCTTCTCGCCGTGTCGGCTTACGCGTCACCAGCCTCCAGAACTGCTCCTCCCCAATGATGGTGACCCGGTGCCCCTGCGCCGCCAGGCGGCGGATTTCCAGCAGCTTGGTGCCCCCGTCCTTGCCCGCCACCTGGAGCGCGTTGG
>JBDTTZ010000100.1:0-7567 GCA_040008015.1 Gemmatimonadota bacterium | reverse complement strand
CCGGGTTGCTGAACCGGGAGAACGTGGTCCTGCTCCCCCACCTGGGCAGCGCCACTCTCTCGACCCGCGTCGCCATGGGGATGAAGGCAGTGGAGAACCTGCGGGCGTTCTTTCGGGATGGAAAGGCTCTTGATCAAGTAACCTGACAACGAGGAGCTGTTGCCAATCCAGCCTTTCGCCGAAGGCCCGATTCCCGTATTGTTGGCCCCGTCCCCAGCGTTCAACCTACTCCCAGCGGTGGATGCCGATGAATGACACCCGCTTCCGTCTCTCGCTGATGATGTTTCTCCAGTATTTCATCTGGGGATCATGGTTTGTCACCATGGGCACCTACCTCACCGAGACGCTGAAGTTCACCGGCCAACAGGTCGGCCTGGCCTACGGTGCCACCGCCATCGCGGCGCTGGTCTCACCCTTTTTCATCGGGATAGTGGCGGACCGGTTCTTCGCTTCGGAGAAGCTCCTGGCCATCCTGCACCTGGCCGGCGGCGTCATCATGTGGTATGTCTCGACCCGCACTACGTTCAGCACCTTCTACCCGGTCCTCATTCTCTACGCGCTCTGCTACATGCCGACGCTTTCGCTCACGAACGCGGTGGCGTTTCACCATGTGTCCGATCCGGCCCGCGACTTTCCGCTGATCCGGGTCCTGGGGACGATCGGCTGGATCGTGGCGGGAATCGTCGTGGGCAAACTGCTGCATGCCGATGCACTGGCGACGCCGATGAAGCTCGGTGCCGGGGCCTCCATCGTGATGGGCCTGTACTCCTTTGCGCTGCCCCACACGCCGCCCAGGGCGGCCGGCACCCCGTTCTCCGCCCGCGATGCCCTGGGCCTGGATGCCCTCCAACTGCTGCGGGATCGCGCGTTCCTGGTCTTCGTGCTGGGCTCGTTCCTGCTCTGCATCCCGCTCCAGTTCTACTATACCTGGGCCAATCCATTTCTGAATGAGATCGGGGTGAAGGATGCCGCCTTCATCCAGACCTTCGGCCAGATGTCGGAGATCGCTTTCATGCTGGCGTTGCCGTTCCTGCTGCGCCGCTACGGCATCAAGGTGATCATGCTGACCGGTATGCTGGCCTGGGCGCTGCGGTACCTCGCGTTCGGGTACGGCAACGCCGGCACCGGGATGTGGCTCATCCTGGCCGGCATCCTGTTGCACGGGGTGTGCTATGACTTCTTCTTCGTGAGCGGGCAGATCTATACCGACGAGCAGGCCGGTCCCCGTATCCGCGCGGCGGCGCAGGGCTTCCTCAATTTCGTAACCAACGGGCTGGGCTATTTCATCGGGGCGTTCGTGTCGGGCCGGGTGGTCCAGCATTTCACCGATCCGGCCGGCGCGCACAACTGGCACTCGATCTGGCTGGTGCCGGCCATCGGCGCCGCGGTGATCCTGGCGATCTTCGCGCTCGCGTTCCGTCCCCGGCTGGGGAATCCTTCCGTAGCCACCAGATAAGGTCGAAAAAGCAACTGCTCCTCGCGAAGAGCTTTTGCAAGGCTGACCATTCAAAAAGAAACTCAACGACCCTAATGATTCTTTCGCTTGCACTGATCGTTCTCGCTGGTCCGCCGGCCGACACGACTCCGATCTCGATCATTCCGGAACCGGTCAGCATCACCCGGGGAACCGGAGAGTTCGTGCTCACGCCCGGCACCATGATCTGGACCGACAGCGCCACCTTCAATCTCGGCTACCAGCTGGCCGAGTACCTAGAGCCGGCCACCAGTATCGTGCTGCCGGTCAGCACGCCGGGCACGCTCACGGCGAAGATCATCATCCTCCACATTGACGCCTCGCTCACCCGGCTCGGCGCCGAAGGCTACCGGCTGGTGGTGGAGCCGGAGCGGATCGTGATCACGGCGCCGGAAGCGGCGGGACTGTTCTACGGCATCCAGTCGCTGCGCCAGCTGTTTCCACCGGACATCTTCCGGTCCGCTGTGGTTGGTACTCCGCGCTGGAGCGCGCCGGCGGTAACGATCGAGGACTACCCGCGCTTTCCCTGGCGCGGCGCCCACCTCGATGTGTGCCGCCATTTCATGCCCAAGGAGTTCATCAAGAAGTACATCGACCTGCTCGCGTTGCATAAGATGAACCGGTTCCATTGGCACTTGTCGGACGACCAGGGCTGGCGGATCGAGATCAAGCGCTATCCCCGGCTCACCGACATCGGCGCCTGGCGCCGGGAGAGCATGATCGGCCGGTTTTTCTCCGATCCCGCCCGGCAGAATTTCGACGGCACCCGGCACGGCGGGTTCTACACCCAGGACGACATCCGGGAAATCGTTGCCTACGCGCAGGACCGCTTCGTCACCATCGTGCCCGAAATCGAAATGCCGGGCCATGCCCAGGCGGCGATCGCCGCCTATCCCTGGCTCGGCGTCACCCGCGACTCCGTCCCGGTGCTGACGGCGTGGGGCGTGAGCGAGTACATCCTCAATCCCAGCGACAGCTCCGTCACCTTCATGCAGGACGTGCTGACCGAGGTGATGGGCCTGTTTCCCGGCGCCTTTATCCACGTCGGCGGCGACGAGGCGATCAAGAACCAGTGGCGCGCCAGCTCCCAGGTCCAGGCCCGGATCCGCCGGCTGCACCTGCAAAGCGAGGCAGAGATGCAGAGCTGGTTCATCCGGCAGATGGACCGGTTCCTCAACCAGCGGGGGCGCCGGCTGATCGGATGGGACGAGATTCTCGAGGGTGGCCTGGCGGAAAATGCGGCGGTGATGTCGTGGCGGGGAATGACCGGTGGTGTCGCGGCGGCCCGGGCGGGGCACGACGTCGTCATGGCCCCGACCAGCAATACCTACTTCGACTACTACCAGTCGCGGGACTTGTTGAACGAGCCGCTCGCCATCGGCGGCTTCCTCCCCCTCGATTCGGCCTATGCGTTCGATCCGATGCCGGCTGACCTGGAGCCCCGCTTCCGGAAGCATATCCTGGGCGCCCAGGGCCAGCTGTGGAGCGAATACCTGAAGACGCCGAAAGAGGTGGAGTACATGGCATACCCCCGGACCTCGGCGCTGGCCGAGGTGGTGTGGAGTCCGCCGGAGCGGAAGAACTACCAGGACTTCCTGGCCCGGTTGGGACCCCACCTCGAACGATTGCAGATCCTCGACGTCAACTTCCGGCCGCTCCAGAGCCGGATCCGCTGCTGCATGCGAACCGGGTCACGCTGAGCCCCTCTCCCCCTGCCCCCTCTCCCATAATGGGAGAGGGGGAACGGGGGTGAGGGATGCACCTCGCGAAAACCGCGGAGGCAACGCGGAACGTTCCGAGCACAATGAAGGAAATACCTTGTTTTCGCGGCCTTCGCGGAATGTCGAGGTTTTCGCGAGGAACCCTTCCGGCACGATCTCAACTCTCTACGGCTTCCAGGTCCCCTTGGCCACCGCAGGGCGGAACTTGTCGAGGCCGCGGGGCGGGAACTCCAGCGTCTTCCCCGATTCGGCTGCCATGTAGGCGGCCATGAGGATCTTCACCACTTCCAACCCGTCCGCGAAGGTCAGCAGCGGCTTCTCCCCCTTCAGAAATACCCGCACGAAGTGCCGGTCCTCGGCCTCATAACCGTACGCCGCGGGCTCGTTGGGCACCACCGGCATGAGTCCCATCTCCGCATTCTGCTTCTCGACCAGGTCTTCGCCGGACTTGCCTCGCACTTCGCGGCTGAAAAACAGCTTGAGCTCGCTGTCCAGGGTGTTCCACGACATGGAATACTCGGGGCCCAGCAGTTCGCCGGAGAGCCGGAGGCCGGCACCCACGAAACTCCAGGACGTCGTGGCTTCGCCGATGAGGGGGAGACCGTTCCGGTCTTCGAATTCGATGGACACGCTGGCGAAGTCTTCCGACGGCCGCTTCAGGTAATCCACTTCCTTGCCCATGGTCCGGGCGAGTCGCCTGGCGTACTCGGGCCGCGACCACTTGAGGCTGGCGATGCGGGCAGAAAGCCGCACCGGCCGGATCGCGTCGCGATCGTCGCCTGGCTTGGTGAGCAGGAAGCGGACGACCTCGACCGAGTGGCACATCATGTCGTTGAGCACGCCGCCACCCTGGAGCCGGCCCTGCCAGAACCACGGCATGTGGGGGCCGCTGTGCTCTTCGGCGGCGCGGGCCAGGTAGGGACGCCCGGTAAGCGCGGCGCCCCGCGCCCAGATGAGATCGCGGCCCCGGGTTACTCCGGGCGAGAACAGCTGGTTCTCCAGGTACCCGGTCTGGAGGCCTACGCTCTTCACCAGCTTCACCACCTGCTTCGCTTCCTCGACGTTTCGTGCCAGCGGCTTCTCGCTGGCCAGTCCTTTCAGCTCGCCGCGGCCGCGCTGGATCGCATCCACGATCTCTTCCACGTTTTCGATGCGAGCCTGGTTGGGCCCGCACAACCAGAGTGCGTCAATCGCGGGGTCGGCCACCATCTCGGCGATCGAGCGATAGGCCCGTGCCGGGCCGACGTCGAGCTGCCGCGCGAAACCCGCGGTGTCGTCGGCGCGTTTCGCGTTGGGGCTCCAGATTCCCAGCACGTCCGCATCGCGCACGCCCTGGAAGGCCTGGAGATGGAAACGGGTGTTGAACCCGCTGCCGATAAAACCGACGCCGAGACGCTTCCGGGTCATGTAAGAGCCCTAGCGAATCGCATATGGCATATAGCTGATGGCAGATGGAGATAGCTGGTGACCGAAACGTATAGCGTATTGCACATCGCGGTTACTCGATGGAGTGAGATAGCCCAAAGGAGTTGCCATATGCTATACGCCATTCGCTAGGTGCTATGGGTACTTCACTCCGAGCTTGCCGAGCGCTTCAGGTGGACAGCCGTGCCACTCCGGCACGAAGGTGTTCCCCTTGTACTGCAGATCGGCGACTCCCAGCTTGCTCGAGAAGAAGGCCGAGGCGGTCATGTCGCGGAAGCGATTGAAGAAGGCGACGCCCTGGCTCAGCTCGGGCCTCGCCTTGGCGGGCCAGGCGATGTCGTCGAGGAGCGCGGTTCGCTGGGCCGCGGTGCAGGTCAGAAAAGGCTGGCCGTAGCGGTCCCTGCACGCGTTGTCCATCCAGGCGAGCCCGCCCCGAACCGCGACCTGGTTGTCGGGATAGGTGGTGAGGATGAAGTCCATGAACTCGGGCGCGCCGGAATCGGTGGCACTGCCGGAGCGCTCATCGGCCGGGAGGATCAGGTCCGCCAGGAGCCTTACGGTATCGTATTCGTGGGGCGTAAAAAACGTGGGCGCGTACGCCTTGCCGGTGAGCGCGGCGGTCCGCTGGGCTTCGACCACGGCTTCCCGGGCACGTTTGACCGCGCCCGGCGGCCACTTGAGGACGGTGGAGAGCGGGGCCAGCGCCAGCATGCCGACGATGTCGCGGCGGGTCATATCAGCCATAATCGGATTCCTTGGTGGATTTGAAAGCATATGGCGCATAGCATATGGCAGTCCCGCGAGAGACTCCGCGGCCTTTAAAGTACCCGCGATACGCGATACGCGATACGCGATATGCCATCAGCCATCAGCCATCAGCTACAAATTATTCGCTCGCTTTTGCGCCGCAATATACTCGCTGGTCCGCATGGACAGGGCAAGGATGGTCCAGGTCGGGTTCTTGTCCGCCTGCGACACGAACGGCCCGCCGTCGGTGACGAAGAGGTTCTTCACGTCGTGGGCCTGGCTGTACTGGTTGAGCGCCGAGGTCCTGGGATCGTTCCCCATGCGGACAGTGCCCAGCTCGTGGATGATGCTGCCGCCGCTGGAAATCCCGTAGCCGTCAGCGGCCGACGGCATCTCGTCGAAGACCTGGCCTCCCATCTCCGCGATCAGGGCGCGAAAAGTCTCCTGCATGTGCTTCACCTGCTTGTATTCGTAGTCGGCCCACTTCCAGTGAAAACGAAGCACCGGGATGCCCCAGCGGTCCACCACCCGCGGGTCGATCTCGCAGTAGGAGTCGGTGTTGGGAATCATCTCGCCCCGGCCGGAGAACCCGATCGTGGCGCCGTAGTACTTGCGGTACTGGTCCTTGAGCGCCTTTCCGTAGCCGCCGCCCTCGGGATAGCTCTGGATGCCGCCCATGAACCCGTAGCTCGGCTGATAGAGGCCGCCCCAGATCTCGATGTGATAGCCCCGGGGGAAGTCGAGTTTCTTGTTGTCGAGCCACCAGGGCATGTAGAGGTGTCCGCCGCCGGTGCCGTCCTCGTTGTGGGGGACCGGATTCATCATGCGAGGGATGAAGCCCGCGACGTCGGTACCGGTGGTGTCGGTGAGGTACTTGCCGATCACCCCGCTCGAATTGGCGAGACCCTGTGGGAAGCGTGAGCTCTTCGAGTTCAGCAGAATCCGGGCGGACTCACACGCGCTGGCGGCGAGCACCACGATGCGCGACTCGAGGTGGTGATCCTCGCCGGTCGCCTTGTCGATGTAGTTGACCCCGGTCGCCCGGCCCGCCGCGTTGGTCGTCACCTCGCGCACCATGCAGCCGGTCATCAGGGTGAGCTTGTTGGTGGCGCGGGCCGGCGGGATCAGGACGTTGGTCGAGGAAAAATTCGAATTGGTCGCGCAGCCGCGGCCGCACTGGCCGCAGTAGTGACAGGCGGGGCGGCCGTTGTGGACCCGGGTCAGGATGGAGAGCCGGCCCGGGATGCAGGTAACGTTCAACTTGTCGGCGGCCTGCTTGACGTAGAGCTCGTAGCAGCGGGGCTTGGGAGCCGGCAGGAAATTCCCATCCGGATGGTTACGTAGTCCTTCCTTGCTGCCGAAAATCCCGACCAGGTCGTCCACCCGGTCGTAGTAGGGCTTGATGTCGTCGTAGGTAATGGGCCAGTTGTCGCCCAGGCCGTCGAGATTCTTGCGCTGGAAGTCGTCGGGGCCGAAACGAAGCGAGATCCGGCCCCAGTGATTGGTCCGGCCACCCAGCATCCGGACCCGGAACCAGTCGAAGGTCGAGCCGGGCGCCCTGGTGTACGGCTCACCCTCCAGCTTCCACCCGCCCAGCCCCGCGTCGAACTCGCCGAAGTTGCGCTCCGGGGTGGATGCGCCCCGCCGGGGCGAATCGTAGGGCCACTTGAGCATGGCCGAGTCGGTCACGTTATCCCACGGCCGGCCCGCTTCCAGCATCGCAACCTCGGCGCCGGCTTCGGTCAGCACCTTGGCCGCCATGCCGCCGCCGGCCCCGCTGCCCACGATGACCACGTCATAGACCTTCGACTGAACCTTGCGGAACGAAGAGGAGGGGCCGCGGGCAGGCATTCGCGATTCCTTGGGATCGGATTGGGATGCTGATGGGTGGCAGAGCTAATCTACAGACTTACCGCAAAGGACGCCAAACGCCGCAAAGAGAGCAGCGAATTGTCAGACTGAGCAGATCTGGAAAGCCTGTTTCAACGACCCCATTGGGTCCCGGGTCGGCATGAACTCGTGGGCCACGAATCCGGTGAAGCCGGTGTCGGCGATAGCGGACGCGATCGCCCGGTAGCTCAGCTCCTGGGTGTCGTCCAGCTCGTGGCGTCCCGGGACTCCGCCCGTATGATAATGCGCGATGTGCTGGTGATTGTCCCGGATGGTGCGGATGACGTCGCCTTCCATGATCTGCAGGTGG
>JBDTTZ010000099.1:0-4621 GCA_040008015.1 Gemmatimonadota bacterium | reverse complement strand
GCCTTCGGCGCGATGGGCCGGCTGGCGCCCGATCTCGCGGTGCAGGATGCCGTGGTTCCGCGGTCCGCCCTCCCCGACGTGCTCGATCGCATCGAGGCAATCCGGTTGCGCCACGATCTCGTCATCAGCAACGTCTTTCATGCCGGCGACGGCAACCTGCATCCCAACATCAGCTTTGACCGCCGCGACCCGGAGCTGGCGTCCCGGGTGCGCGAAGCCAACCGCGAGATCATGGAGGCCTGCCTGGCGGCCGGCGGCTCGCTCACCGGCGAGCACGGCGTGGGGTCCGACAAGATTGATTACATGCCGCTCATGTTCAACGCCGCATCGCTCGGCGCCATGTGCGATCTCCGCCGGGTATTCGATCCAGGGGAGCACTCCAATCCCGGGAAGGTGGTGCCGATGCACGCCTGTCGAGAGTGGCGGCGGGGAACCGCGACCACCCGCAAGAGCCTGACATGAGCGATACCGTGTACACCCGCTTGCGCCAGCTGCTGGGCAGCACCTCGGTCGAGCGGGATACCACGGGTATACCGCGCGCCGCGCCGGAGTCGGCCGAGGCCATGGGCGAAGCCTGCGCGCTGGCCCATGCGGAGGGTTGGCGGGTTCGCGTGGAGGGTCGCGCGACCTGGCTGCCGCCGGATGCGCCGGCCGACCTCGTCCTGACGGCGCGGGCGCTGGACCAGGTGGTATCGGTCGCGCCGGCGGACCTGGTCGCCACGGTTCAGGCGGGGACCACGCTGGAATCGCTGCGCCGCGGCCTGGCCGACCATGGGATGTGGTTCGCCGTGGACCCGCCCGGCAGACCGGATCGCACCATCGGGTCGATCCTCGCCACGGCGACGCCGGGCCCGCTCCGCCTCGGGTTCGGTCCCATCCGCGACCACGTGCTGGGCTGCACGTTCGTTACCGGGGACGGGCGGCTGGTGACCGCGGGCAGCCGGGTGGTGAAGAACGTGGCGGGCTTTGACCTCACCAAGCTTCACATCGGAGGCTTCGGCGGCTTCGGCATTCTCACCGAGGTCCATCTACGCTTGCGGGCGCTGCCCCGGGCCGACGCGACCGTGGTCACCCGGGGAAGCCGTGACGACCTGCTCGCGGTGTCTCGTGCGGCGCTGGAAGTCGGGCTGGCGCCCGCCGCCATGGAGCTGTTCTCTCCGGCGCTGGCCGCCGATCCCTCCTGGATGCTCGCAGTACGCCTGCTGGGACCCGAAGAGGCGGTGCACGCGGATCTCAACCGGCTGCCGGGGAACCAGGGCAACTCGTGGCAGCCGTTGCCTCCGGACCAGAGCAGCGTCTTCTGGACCCTGACGGGCCGGGCCGCTCTCTCGGGTCCCATCGCGCTCCGGCTGGGCGCGCTCGCCGAAGGCCTGGATGAAACGCTCGATCTGCTGACCCATCATCTCGACGAAGGGATGGTATCGGCCGGCGCCGGCGACGGCACCGTGCGCTGGATCGGTGAAACCAGCGTGGACCGGGTGCGAGCGCTCCGGAAGGCGGCCGCGGCCCGGGAAATCCCGCTGACCGTGGAACGGGCGCCCTGGGGATTCCGCCGGGTGGTGGGACACTTCGGCGCCTATCGCGAAGGCGTCGGCCAGCTGGTGCAGCGGCTCCGCGAGACCTACGATCCGAGCGAACGGTTCAGCGTAGCGCTGGAGAGCCGCGAGAATGGATCGTGAGCCGGGCGGGCGCCACCGCCCGTCATTTCACGCGCTGGACCCCTGCGTTCACTGCGGATTCTGCCTTCCTGCGTGCCCCACCTTCCTGGCGACCGGCGACGAGGCTGACAGTCCACGCGGACGGATCGTCCTCATGCGTGCGCTGGAGCGCGGAGAGCTCTCGGCCGACGATCCGGCGCTGCGTGAGCATCTCGATGCCTGCCTGGGCTGCCGCGGCTGTGAGCCGGTGTGCCCATCAGGGGTTCAGTATGGCGAAGGACTGGAGACCGCGCGTGAGCTGATCGCGCGGGAATCCGGCCTCGGCGCCAGGGCACGCATCGCGCTCAGCGTGTTCCGCCACCGCTGGCTCTGGAGCCCGCTGTTTCGCGCGGCCCGGTGGTTTCGCGGCACCGGAATCCCCCGCGCACTGGCCGGGTCGGGCAGCGTGGGATTCGGGATGGGAATGCTGGCCTCTACGAAATTGAAGGAATTGAGGGGATTGAAGGGATTGAAAACCAAAAGCCAATTCCCTCAATCCCCTCAATCCCCTCAATTACAAATATTGTTGTTCACGGGTTGCGTCATGGACCGGCTGTTCGGGCATGTACACCAGGCCACCCGGCGCACGCTCGAGGCCAATGGGTATCGCGTGGTGAACCAGGGGGGGACCAATTGTTGCGGCGCTTTGCACCTGCACGCCGGAGACCGGGCCGGAGCCGAGGCGCTCGCCCGCAAGAACCTGGCGGCATTGGTGGACACGGTGGACTTCATCGCGGTGAACAGCGCCGGATGCGGCGCCCTGCTCAAGACCTATGGTGACCTGCTGGGCACCGAGCCGGCCCGGCGCTTCGCCGCCAAGGTGAAAGACATCAGCGAGCTTCTTGCCTCCGCCGGCCCCCTTCAGGGCGCCCCCCTCAGCGTCACCGTCGCGTACGATGCCCCGTGTCACCTGCAGCATGCCCAGGGCGTTCACGCCGAGCCGCTTCAGGTATTGCGCTCGATTCCCGGACTTCAGCTCCAGCTGCTGCCCGGGCTCGACCGTTGCTGCGGCAGCGCGGGCATTTTCTCGCTGCTGCAACCCGCGATGTCCCGCGAGGTGCTGCGCGCAAAGATCGACTCCATCGCCGGCGGCAGACCCCGCCCCGATTATCTCGCGACCGGCAATCCCGGTTGCCTGATGCAGATCGGCGCCGGCCTCCGGGCAGCGGGGCTGGAGACCCGGGTGGTGCACCCGGTGGAGCTGCTGGACTGGTCCTACCAGGAGGCCGGATTCTACAGGTAAGAGGTAAGAGGTAAGCGGTAAGAGGTAAGCGGTAAGCGGTAAGCGGTAAGCGGGACAGTGTGGCAGGCTGGGAGTCGTCTAATCGGCTGGATCTTGGAGGCCAGTCCCTCTTACTGCTTACCGCTTACCGCTTACTTTGCTGGATATGTCCCGGGCCATCCTGTTCGACTTCAACGGCGTCATTTCCAATGATGAGCCGGTCCATTGCCGGGCGTTCGCCGCCACTCTCGCCGAGCGGGGAATCGATTTCTGAATCGGATTATGCCGCCCGCTACCTGGGCCTGGATGACCGGGATTGTTTCCGCCAGGCGTTTGAAGAAGCCGGCATGACTTCACCGGTGGGGAACCAGCTTACGTCACTCATCGCGCGGAAGAACCACGATTACGAAACCGAGATCCAGAACAGCTCATACCTGCGCCGGGAAATCGACCTGGTGCTCTCCGTGAACTCGCTCGCCGGCTCATTCGAGTTCATCATCGCCGCCGACGCGGTGTGGCCTGACTTCACCGGCCGTACCGCGGCCGACCTCCCCTGGAGTCATGGCTAGTCTCGATCTGACCTTCGACGAGACGCGGCTGCAGCGCCTGCTGCACGGCGCCGTCGTTGTCTCGCCCCGGGCCGCCGTGTTCGAGATCCGGGGAGCCGGCAGCCTGGACTGTCTCCAGGGCCTGCTCACCAACGACCTGGTCAAACCCGGACCGGGGAGCATCGTGTACGGCGCGCTGCTCACACCCAAGGGAATGATCGTGAGCGACGCGTGGATTCTGCGGCGGCGCGACACCATCACACTGGTTCTTCCTATCGAAGGCCGCGCGCCGGCGCTCGAAGTATTCCAGCGAACGCTGCCGCCCCGCCTGGCCCAGCTGGAGGACCGCACCGACGCGGTCACCATCGCGTACCTCCTGGGCGACCAGAGCCTGCCCGTCCTGCTCAATACCGATCTGTATGCGCCCGACAACGTAGGCCGGGTACGCGAGCCGGAGGACAATTCCAACGTCTGCGTCGCGCGGGTGAGCGGCTCCTACTTTCATGCGATGATACTGGCGGACGCCGAAGAACTGACCCGGGCAGTCGGCAAGATTACCGGGGCCGATGGCGTGCTGGGAGAACAATCCGACCTGGACGCCGCGCGGATCCTGGCCGGATGGCCCGCACTCGGCGCCGAGATTGACGGCCGCACCCTGCCCCAGGAAGTTCGCTTCGATCAGATCGGTGGCGTCTCGTACACCAAGGGGTGCTACGTTGGGCAGGAAACCGTGGCGCGAGTCCACTTCCGTGGCCACCCGAACCGCGAGCTGCGCGGCCTTCGGTGGGACCAGCTTGCACCGCTGAACGATCGCGGAATCATGAGTGGCGAAAAAGAGGTGGGAACGGTGCGCTCGACGCTGACGCTTCCCGATCGCCGCCTGGGACTGGCGCCGGTCCGCCGCGAGGTGGCGCTGGGAGACCAGGTGACCGCCGGAGGAGTTGCCGCGACGGTGGTGCCGTTGCCTTTTGAGGGCCTGGTCGAGGACGCGGTCAGTTAAACTGAAAGGCCCCGACTCTCGTCGGGGCCTTCATGCGACAGTGACCCGCATCAAATTACATCTGCCTGGTCGTATCCCGCGGCATCATGCTGTCGTGCATCATCTGCATGCCACTGTCGCGCATCATGCTGTCGCGCGGCGTCATGGTGTCCGG
>JBDTTZ010000098.1:0-2091 GCA_040008015.1 Gemmatimonadota bacterium | reverse complement strand
GTCAAAGGCTCCGGTCGGGCACGGAGGCCCGACCTACCTCACGCTCACCAAGGCGACTCATGCGTCTCTTCGGACAGTGCACCGGCCTGGTCCTGCTGGCCGCGGTGACATCCTGTGCTGGCCATGAACGATCTCCAATGGCGAAGGCGACGATTGACACGTTACCCGGCGGGATCATCCGGGTCATGAGCCCGGGCCCGACCGCCTGGGCCGACACCAGCGGCTGGAAGCTGGTGGAGACGCTACGCATCGAAGGCAGCGAGGGCGACTCGACCATCATCAATGACCCGATGAGCCTCGCCCTGGATGGCGAGGGCCGAGTCTTCGTGGGCGACCAGAGCCCGGCAGTGATCAAGGTGTTCGATCAGCAGGGCCGGCTGGTGCGGACCTTCGGCCGGGAGGGCGGGGGTCCCGGCGAGTTTCGGGTCGCATTCCTGACGGTCCACGGGCCCAACGTGGTGGTGCACGACCCCCAGCAGTTGCGGACCTCGGTGTTCGATACCTCGGGAAGCTTCGTCAGGAGCTGGACCTCGCTGTGTTGCTACTGGCAACCGATCGTGGTGGACCGGGAAGGACTGGTCTACATCCCCGGCATGCCGCTCAGCGATTCGGTCGGGATGTACATTCGCTACCGGCTCGACGGGACCACCCGGGACACCCTGTTGTACCCCCGGGGCCCGGAACAGAAATCGTGGACTTTCACCCGGGGGAGCGGCAAGAACCAGAGCAGGATGTCCACCAGTATTCCGCTCGCCCCCGGGATGGAGCGCATCATCAACCCCGCCGGTGGCTTTCTCTCCGGCTGGTCGGAACGCTATGAACTGGTGACGAGTTCGAACGGGCGGGACACCTCGGGGGTCTTTGGCCGGACCTGGGCGCCGACGCCGATCTCCGAGGCCCGCCGCCAGTCGATCGCTGACAGCGCGATCCAGAGTGTGGGCAAGTTCTGGGGCGAGGAGGCTGCGCGCGCCGAAATCCACGCGGGTGACGTCCCGGTCGCGGCGCCGGCGTTTACCGGGCTCGGCGTGGACGGCGCCGGCAACCGCTGGGTCCTGGTGGACCCGCGGGACGACACCAATCACACCTGGTTCGATGTTTTTGATTCCACCGGTGTCTACCTCGGCCAGGTGACGGGACCGCCGGGGCTCACGGCGTGGCGGATGATCTGGAGTGGCGATCGGATGCTGGCGTACATCGAGGGGGTGCTTGGCGAGCCGGCGGTGGTGGAGTATGCGATCCAACGAACGCCTGGGAAATAGGCAACCATGCCCTGGATACGGTCATCCTTTGCGGAAGCCATGCGACGCATTCCTTCGCTCCTCTGGGGCACATTCCTTGTCTCATTGATCTCTCTCCCCGGCTGCAAGGGCAAGGACGCTAACGCCGAAGGCAAAGGTGCCGACTCCACCCGGGCCGGCTCCGACTCCTCCGGCATGGCGCTCCCTGTTGCCGGGCAGGAAGCCCGCCGGGGTGACCTGATCCTCTCCGTGGTAACGACCGGGCAGGTCCGCTCCGATGCCTTTGCCAAGCTCAAATCGGAAAACAACGGCACGGTGGACGCGGTGCTGGTGACACCGGGCCAGGTGGTGCACAAGGGCCAGCCGCTGGTGAAACTGGATCCCCGCCCCTTCGACATCGCGGTGCGTGAAGCCGAGGCGGCGCTGGAACAGACCATGATGACCTACCGGGACTACGTGGTGCCGGACTCGGTTTCTACCGGGCGCGCGGTGCCGGAAGATCGCCGGGCCAATGCGGAAATCCGGGCCGGAGTGCCGGCGGCGCGGGTTCGGCTCGAGCGGGCGAAGCTGGACCAGGAGCGCTCGGTGATTACCGCTCCCTTCAACGGGATCGTGGACGAGGTGTCGGTTGCCGCCGGGGAGCGGGTGAACGCGGGCCAGGACGTGGTCTCCGTGGTAGATGTCAACAACCTCAGAATCGAAGCCCAGGTGCTGGAGCATGACCTCTCGCTCGTCCGGGTCGGTGGCCAGGCAGTGATCACCGCCGCCGCGGCGCCCGACCATCCGGTGTACGGGACGGTGATCGCGGTGCTCCCGGTGATCGACAGTATCAAGCGCGCGGGCCGCGCGCTCA
>JBDTTZ010000097.1:0-5204 GCA_040008015.1 Gemmatimonadota bacterium | reverse complement strand
CCCGCCCCGGATTGCTTCGGCAGCCTGCGGCTGCCTCGCAATGACATCTTGCGGGAAACACCCTTCGGCCGCCGAAGGCGGCCGAGTATTAGTCAGCTCCCCCGTCATTGCGAGGGAGCGAAGCGACCGAAGCAATCCGGGTCGTTCGCGCATGTACCATCGGCAAGACCGGGGTGATTCATTTTACTTCAAGGGATCGCCTTCTCTGCGAAATTGTTCCCGGGCCGGGGATCGGGTGTATCGCTGAGTGCAATGACGCCGAATACGCAGTTCACGCCGGGGGGCGGCAGCGTGGTGACGACCACAATCACCCGACTGGCCCGAGGTGGGAGATCGCCGAGGCGACAGATCACCCGGGCGCGGGGCTCGCGCACCCCTTCGGGACCCGGGCTGGCTTCGCATCCGGGACTCTGCTCCAGCAGGCCGACGCCCACCGGCAGCAGCAGCTCGAGCCGAACTGCACGCGCGCTGCCGAACTCCGAGACCACCACCACGCGGGCCGTGAGCCTGTCCTCGGTCTGCGATACAGCGAGGCTACGGATTTGCAAATCGGCCTGCCAGACCGTCTGGGCCAACCCGGCTGGAGCGAACCCCAGGATCCCCGCCAGCAGGACGACGCCTGATCTCATCGGTACCTCCGATCTCAGTGGGCCATCCTGCCAATCCCGTCCGACTTCCCCACCACGGTGTTCAGAGGCAGATTACTGCCGATCCATCAGACCCGGATCAACCTCGCGTCAAACCAGCATCAAACCGGTAACCCCTTGCGACTCAGGACTTTTGGCGGGTTGTCGATCGAAGCCGATCAGCCTCTCCCCCCGCTCGGGCCGAGGCGGATGGGACTCCTGGCCTTGGTCGCCGTCGCCGGAAAGCGAGGAATAAGCCGCGAGCGGATTGTCGGGATTCTCTGGGGTGAGGCGGAGGAGGAGCAGGCCCGGCATACTCTTTCGCAGAACCTCTACACGTTGCGGCGGGAAACCGGGCGGGAGTGGATCGTCGCGACGCCCGAGCTTCACCTCAATGGAGAAATCAGCAGCGACGTGGGCGAATTCCAGGAAGCCCTCGCCGCAAACGATCCCGCCCGGGCGGCCGCGCTCTACACCGGACCGTTCCTCGAGGGCTTCTACCTGGCCGGAGTTCCTGAATTCGAGCGCTGGGTCGAGGATGAGCGGGCCCGGCTCCAGCGGGCTGCCCTTCAGGCGTTCGAGAGCGTGGCGACCCGGGCCGACGAGGCCGGCAGGGCGAAAGAGGCGACTGGGTGGTGGCGGCGGCTCGCCGACCTCGATCCGCTGAGCGGACGCTACGCGGCGGGCCTCATGCGATCGCTCGCCGCCGCAGGGGATCCGGCCTCCGCCCTGGCCCATGCGAGAATTCACCAGGAGGCGGTGAGGCGGGAAGTGGACGCCGACGTCGATCCGGTGGTTCGAGCCCTCGAGACCACGCTCAAGGCGCCGGCTTCAGCTCCTTCGCCTCGCCGGCCCACGCGCGCACTCGAGGTGGAACCCCGCTCGGAGTCGCCTCCTTCGCCAGATCCAACTCCACCCGCCCGGCCTGCCCGCCGAACCGTTGCGGCGCTGCTCGGCGTCGGCGTCCTGCTCATCGCGGGGTGGTTGCTGCTCCGGCCCGGCAGCGGAGCGGAACAGCCGTTCCTCGCCGTCGGCGCGATTCGAGTGACGGACAGCGTGGCGCCGGGCGGAGTGCTGCGGGACATGCTGGCGACCAGCCTGGGCAGCATCAGGGGTCTCCAGGTGGTCGCCAACTCCCGGCTGGTCGAGTTGATGCCGCGAGGCGCCGACACCATTCCGGGGGCGACCTCGGACGCCGCGCGGCGCGCGGGCGCGACCCAGATCCTGGAAGGCGAAGTCCATGCGAGCAGTACCGGGCTCACGCTGACGCTCCGACGCGTCGCCCTCCAGTCCGGCATCGTGCGCCAAGGCTACTCCATTTCGGGCCCGGATCCCTCGGCGCTCATCGACAGCGCGACCGCCGCCATCGCGCAGGACCTGCGGCTCCCCTCCCCGTCCATGACGGTGGTTCGGATCCGGACCTCCTCCCCGGTCGCCTACGCTCTCTATGAGGAAGGCCTGCGGGCCTATTACAAATGGGATACGCCGGCCGCCTACCGGCTGATGACCGCCGCGTTGGAGAACGACTCCTCGTTCGCGATGGCGGCGTTCTACGCCTGGTCCGCCAGCCGCGGAGTGGTGCCCGGCCTGGAGGGCGACCGCCATGCCCTGGGACGCGCGAAGTTGCTCGCCCCGCGCACTATCGATCGCGAACGGCTGCTGATCGAAGGATCCGTCGCCCTGCTCGACGCACCGTTTTCCACCGCGGTCGCCATCGCGGAAACGCTCACGGTCCGCTATCCCACCGATCCCGATGGTCAGATCCTGCTCGGGGCGGCACGTTACAACGCGGGGGACTTTGCCGGGGCGGTCGCCGCCTCCGAGCGGGCCATCGCCGTCGACTCGGCGGCCGGAACCACGCCGGAATCATTCTGCCGGATCTGCCAGGCATTCGTCACCATCATGCAAGCCTATCAATGGTGGGACTCCGCGGCCGCGGGCGAGCGCACCATTCGGCGGCTGATCGCGCTCCGTCCCGAGGAACCCGCGGCCTGGGGCCACCTGGCCGAGCCGCTGCTGCGGCAGGGCCGGCGGGCGGAAGCGGAGGCCGCGCTCCAGAAACGCGATGCCTTGACCACGGCCCGCTACGACCCGGGCCAGATTCAGCGCGACAAGATCCGCTGGGGGGACTTCGAGGAGCTGGATCGTGAGCTGCTCGCCGATCTGGCGAGCCCGTCCATCGCGATCCAGGCGGAGGCGCGATGGCTCATGTTGATCAGCTTGCGGAACCAGGGCCGGCTCCGGGAGGCGCGGGCCCTGGCACGGGACGGTCTCATTCCCGGATCCACGAAACGCATCGGCATCCCCACTCCGGATTCGCTGCACCTCGCCATCCTGGCGATGGAGGGCGGCCGGCCACTGGACGCCGCCCGCCATTTTCGCAATCGGGTGGACGTCGATATCCGGGGGGATTTGGCGCCAGGGCTCAGAGCGCGGGGGATAACCTGGCAGCTGACGCTGGCCGGAACCGCCCTGGCGCTGGCCGGCGACACCGCGGCCGTTCGCCGGCTGGCCGACAGCGCGGAAAGCATTGGCCAGGGAAGCCACTTCGGCAGAGACCCGCGGCTGCATCACTTCCTGCGCGGATTGATCGAGCGGGGGGAAGGTCATCCGGCCGCGGCGGTCGAGTCTTTCCGGCAGGCCATGTTTACGCCCACCGATGGATACACCAGGATCAACCTGGAGATGGCCCGAAGTCTGATGGCCTTGAAACGGTCGGACGAGGCCATCGCGGTGCTCCGCCCGGCCCTCCGCGGCGGGGTGGATGGCAGCAATACCTATGTGACGCATACCGAGCTCCACGAGGCGATGGCCCAGGCGTTCGAGCAGGCAGGCCAGGCCGACAGCGCCCGGGCCCACTACCGGGCGGTCGAAACCGCTTGGCGGCATGCCGATCCGGAGTTCGCCGACCGCTATGCCCGAGCCAAAACCAGGGCAGAAAGGAGCCCTTGATGGCGGTTTGATGCCGACTTGATCCGCGGGTGACGGGTCCGGCCTAACCTGGCCCTTGACCCCGCCCTTTCCCGAGGATTCCATGATCCGTCCCCGTCCGCTGGTTCTCCCGCTTGCCCTGCGTTCCTTTCTGTTCATTGCCGGCCTGGCCTTCAGTGTCAGCTGCGGCGACGATCCCGGCACCGGAACGAAGCCGGGCTACCAACTGACGCTCACGCCGGCCGCGCTCTCGCTCGATCAGGGCGGGAACGGCACTACGACGGTCACCATCACGCGGGTCCAATTCACGGCGGCGGTGACGCTGAGCCTGGGGGGCGCGCCGGCGGGGGTCACCGGCTCGTTCAATCCGGCCGCCCCGACGGGGACCAGCTCAGCGCTCACCGTGACCGTCGACGGGTCGGTCGCACCGGGGGTGTACAACCTGACCGTGGACGCGACGAGCCCGGGGGGCGACCCCCGCTCGAAGCCGCTGACCCTGACGGTCGGCGCCACGCCGGACTACTCGCTGTCTCTTTCGCCGCCGGACCTTACGATCATGCAGGGGGAAGACGGCACCTCGAACGTCACGCTCGCCCGCACCAACTTTGCCGGCGCCGTCACCCTGAGCCTGGGCAATGCACCGGCCGGCGTCACCGGATCGTTCAATCCCGCGGCCCCCACCGGCACCAGCTCCACGCTCACCCTGAGTGTGGACATCACGGTTGCCCCCGGGGTCTACAACCTCACCGTGGACGGCGCCGGTACCGCCGGCAATCGTTCCACGCCGCTGGTCCTCACGGTCACCGCCGCGCCAGCTGACTACAGTCTGTCCATCAACCCGGCGGCGTTCACGATCGCGCCCGGCGCCAACGGCAACACGGCGGTCACTATTTCCCGGGTCAATTTCAGCGGCGCGGTGACCCTGAGCCTGGGCGGCGCGCCCGCGGGAGTCACCGGGTCGTTCAATCCGGCCGCTCCCACCGGGACCAGCTCCGCGCTCACGGTGAGCGTCGGAACCGCGGTGGCGGCCGGCGTGTACAACCTGACGGTGGACGGCACCGGCACCCCGGGGAACCGATCCACGCCGCTCGTCCTCACCGTGAGCGTTACGCCAGACTATGCCCTGTCGCTCAACCCGGCCGCGCTCACCATCAACCAGGGCGCCAACGGCAACTCCACGGTCACCCTCACCCGCAGCAACTTCGCCGGCGCGGTCACCCTGAGCCTGGGCAGCGCCCCGGCCGGGGTCACCGGGTCGTTCAATCCCGCGGCGCCCACCGGGACCAGCTCCACGCTCACGGTGAGCGTCGGGGCCGCGGTGGCGCCCGGCGTCTACAACCTGACCGTTGACGGCAGCGGCACCGCCGGCAACCGCTCGACCCCACTCACCCTCACCGTGAGCGCGGCGCCGGACTACGCGCTATCGCTGAACCCGGTGGCACTCACGATCAACCAGGGGACGAACGGCAACACCGCCGTCACGATCACCCGGACCAATTTCACCGGTGCGGTGACCTTGAGCCTGGGCGGCGCACCGGCCGGAGTCACCGGCTCGTTCAACCCGGCGGCACCGACCGGGACCAGCTCCACGTTGACCGTGACCGTCGGAGCCGGGGTGGCGCCCGGCGTCTACAACCTGACCGTTGA
>JBDTTZ010000096.1:0-1528 GCA_040008015.1 Gemmatimonadota bacterium | reverse complement strand
AGAATCGGGATATAAGCGCGCAGCATCAGGTCAGGAGGGTCCCGGGAATTGGCCGCACGTGAAAAATTTCACTAGTCAAAGTAAGCGGGGAAAATATAAGGCGGTAGGGCAACGGTGGGCAGGTGGGTAAATGGGCAAGTGGGAAGAGTGCCCGGCGGGTAGTTTTGCCCACTTGCCCACCGGCACACTTACCCACTTCTTTCCCCCGACTTCTAACCGGAAACCGAGCCGATGTCGATCAAGTCCGACCGCTGGATCCGCCGCCAGGCCAAGGAACACCGCATGATCGAACCGTTTGTGGACGGCCAGATACGGGAGGGGGCAATATCCTACGGCCTTTCGTCTTATGGCTACGACATGCGGGTGGCGCCGGAGTTCAAGATCTTCACCAACGTGCTCTCGGCGATCGTGGATCCCAAGAATTTCGATGAGAAGAGCTTCGTGGAGTTCCACGGCGACGTCTGCATCGTCCCCCCCAACAGCTTCGCCCTGGCCCGGTCAATTGAGTACTTCCGGATTCCCCGGAACGTGCTCACCATCTGCCTCGGCAAGTCCACCTACGCCCGCTGCGGTATCATTACCAACGTGACCCCATTCGAGCCAGAGTGGGAAGGTTTTGTGACGCTGGAAATCTCCAACACCACCCCCCTGCCGGCCAAGATCTACGCCAACGAGGGGATCTGCCAGGTGCTGTTCTTCGAAGCGGACGCTGACGACGTCTGCGAGACCAGTTACGCCGATAAGAAGGGGAAGTACCAGAAACAGACCGGGGTGACGGGACCGAAACTGTAGCTGAACAGCAATCATCGCCGAGCCCCGGCTTCAGCCCGTGGGCTCAATTCTATTATCCTTCCTGCCACCTGAACCGACCCACCCCCGCCAGGATTCCCATGTTCTCGATCCGACATTCCATCTGGCTGCTTGGTCTGGCAGCCCCTTTGGCTGCGCAACAGCCGACCCAGGCAGCACCCCCGCAGCCGGCCCCGCAACAGCCCGCTCTCCGCGCTCCGGTCGCCGATACCGGCGTCTTTGCCCCGCTCTATCTGCCCGACCCCAACGAGCTTCGGCGTCCGAGCGGAGCTCCTGGCACCGCATACTGGCAGCAGAAGGTGGACTACAGCCTCGCCGCCACTCTCGACACCACGGCGCGGAAGCTCACCGGCACGGTGACGATCCGCTACGCCAACCGTTCTCCCGACACCCTCGCCTACCTCTGGCTCCAGATGGACCAGAACCTCTTTCGTGCCGGCAGCGTGGGCGGGCTCTTGAACGCGGCCTCGAGCCGGTTCGGCGCCCAGGGATTTGACGGCGGGTTTACGATCGAGAGCATCTACCAGACGGCATCAGCTCCGCGGGCTGGCGCCGGACGGCCGATGGCGGTGGCCGCCGCGCGGCGCGACGTGACCACCCGGGATAACGGGACCATGATGAAGGTGAACCTGGGAGCGCCGGTCGCACCGGGTGCCTCCACCACGCTCCAGATCGCCTATCACTTCAACATTCCGGACCACGGCGCGGACCGGATGGG
>JBDTTZ010000095.1:0-3297 GCA_040008015.1 Gemmatimonadota bacterium | reverse complement strand
ACCATGTCTCTAGCGTCCGTCCCCGTCCGCATCTCCCGGAAGGGCTTCCTCGATGCGATGCCAGGCATCGCGCGTCGCGTGGCGGGCCTGGTCCCATCCGAGCGTCGAGGCGCCGCGGGCCCGGTCCCATTCCCGCCCGAGATCGGTCTCCACGTCGTCAAAGCTGCTGCCGATGTAGTGGGGGTGGGATTCCCAGCCGTAGCGGTAGGCCGGGCCGTACTCGTCGAATGAAGCGCCCTGGTCCACGTACGGGCGGCCACTGAAGTTGTCTCGCCAGTACGCCTCCTCAACCGTGGGATTCACCGCCTCGGCGGCACCCTTGCCAGCCAGCCCGCCGGCGACGGCGCCGATCGCACCGCCAACCACGGCCCCCACGGGTCCGCCCATGGTCCCGATCGCCGCCCCGGCTGCCGCGCCACCTGCCGCACCGACCCCGGTGCCTATTGGATGGGCGCCAGGGGCGCCGCTCAGGGGATCCCGGTTGGCATCGGGCACGTCTGTCCGCCGCTTGGTGCTATTGTCATCGGCCATGTCGCACACTCCGCAAAGTTCAAGGTTATCGAGCGAACGGGACGCAAACGCCGTTGCGCACTTGCGCCTGCAACATTCTCGCTGGTTCGAGCGCATTTTACAGTGACAGGTGTCACGCCGAAGCCCCCTCCACCCTTGATCACTGGACGGCATCCGGAGTGGGGCCTAATTTTCGGTCACCTCCATGACCATCTCATTGTCGTTTCTCAAGGACCTGCTCGATGCGCCCGGACCCTCCGGATTCGAGAGCGCGCCGGCCAGGATCTGGCGGCGGGAAGCTCAGAAGTTCGCGGACGAGGTCCGGCCCGACGCGGGAGGGAATTCGTACGCCACCCTGAATCCCGGCCAGCGGCCCCGCCTGATGCTGGCCGGGCATATCGACGAAATCGGGGTGATGGTCACCCATATCGACGACGAAGGCTTCGTCTATTTCGACACCATCGGCGGATGGGATTCGCAGGTGTTCGTGGGTCAGCGAGTCGTCATGCTGGGTCGAGCGGGATCGGTGCCCGGAGTGATCGGGAAGCGGGCGATTCACCTGATCGAGAAAGAAGACCGGGAAAAGATCTCCAAGGTGACCGATCTCTGGATCGACATCGGGGCGGCCAATCGTGCCGAAGCCGTGGAACGCATCCGGGTGGGGGATGCCGGAGTCCTGGCCGCCACGGTGCAGGAGCTTCCCGGTGGCAGGCTGGTCAGCCGCAGCATGGATAACCGGATCGGTGCCTGCGTGGTGCTGGAAGCCTTGCGCCTTCTGTCCAACGCAAGGCCCGCCGCATGTGTCACGGCGGTGGCGACCTCGCAGGA
This sequence comes from Gemmatimonadota bacterium, assembly GCA_040008015.1. Classification (GTDB taxonomy): domain Bacteria; phylum Gemmatimonadota; class Gemmatimonadetes; order Gemmatimonadales; family GWC2-71-9; genus DASYPP01. The sequence goes on along the minus strand of JBDTTZ010000095.1, from coordinate 1,959 downwards.
AGAGATCTCCTACACCGGCGGCGGCGCGCGCACCTCGGCCACCGGGCTCGAGGCCGACATTGCCATCGTGGTGGACGTCACCCATGCCACCGACTGTCCGGGAATCGAAAAGAAGCAGCACGGGGATGTGAAGCTGGGTGGAGGACCGGTGCTGGCGCGGGGGTCGGCGATAAGCCCGGTGGTGTTCAACCTGCTCCAGGAGACGGCGGAAGCCGAGAAGATTCCCTATGCGGTGCAGGCCGCTCCCCGGGTCACCGGGACCGACGCGGATTCCATCTATACCGCGCACCGGGGCATCGCGACCGGGCTGGTTTCGGTGCCGTTGCGCTACATGCACAGTCCCAATGAAATGGTAGCGACGGGAGATATCGATCTGGCGGCGAAGCTGCTGGCGGGTTTTGCGCGGCGGATCAACGAAGGGACCAGTCTTATTTTGGAATAGAACGAAGCGCCTTTTCCGCCGCCTCCCGCACCTCGTCGTCCTTGTCATTGAGAAGATCGCGGATCGTCGCGAGCGTGGCGGGGGTGTTTGCCAGGCGCAGCCCGTCGATCGCGTCCACCCTCCCGGTCGTGTGTTTCTTCCGGAACAACCCACGGGGCGGCTGCGCGGTACGAGTCAGCAGGTCGATGGCGTCCTTGGTTCCCACCCGTCCCAGCGCCTTCAGCATTTCCTGCTGCACTTCCGGGTGCGACTCCGAGTCCAGCGCCCGCAACAGCAGCGGCACCATGTTGCGGAACCCCGGGCCCTCGATGCCGGCGGCCGCCTGGGCCCTCACCTGGGGGCTGCTGTCGCTCAGCGCGCGCTGCAGGGGTTCCACCACGCCGGCTGAACCGATACGGCCCAGTGCCATCACCACCGCCTTGCGCACCCGGTCGTCGGAGTGGCCCAGCCTTCGGGTCAGCTCGGGCACTGCCGATTCCAGCTTCATCTCGCCGCACAGCTCGGCAACGTTCCGCACCACGAACCACTCGTCGTGACCCAGCATGTGGATCAGGACACCATCGCCCTCGGTCATCTGCGCGATGGCGTTGAAATAGCCGCGCCGCTGGCCCACGTCCTCTGCCGAGATCAATTGGTTGATGAGCACCTCGGTGGCATCGGCGCCAAAGCGGCGCAGTACCGTGATCGCCTCCGCCCGCCGGTCCCCCTGGGTCACCATGCGCCCGATCTGCTCCAGGGTCGAGCGGGAGACCAGGCGCCGGAGCGCGATATGATAGAGCCGCCGCTGGGATTCATCCTGCACTGCCCCTTCCATGCGGGTCAGCACCGCCGAGGCTCGCAGCAGGTCGCCCCATTCCTCTTTCTGGCTGGCCATTTCCCCGAAGGCCACGACTTCGTTGAGAAGATCGGCGGACTGGGGGGAGCCCGGATCCTGTGCCAGCACCAGGAGAAGCTCGTCCAGCCGGCCTATCGTGCGATTCTCCAGGGTGACGAAATGCAGCAACCCGACCGTATCTTCGTTCGCCGCGTCGGCGCCCAGCGGGGAGACATCGTCCGGGTCCTGCACCGCGGGGCCGGAAACCACCCGGGCCGCGGGCGGCGGCGGGGCCTGGCCACCCATCGGCGAAGAGGGAGCCATGGGATGCGCCGATGTCGCGCCCACCGGCGGGGCTATTTCGGCGCCCTGGATCCCCGACGCGGTGAGATGGTCCGCCAGGGCCTGGAGCCGGGGCCAGGTGCCGATGGGCGCCGCGAGGGCGCGAACCACGGAAAGCAGGTTGGGAGGAGTCAGGCTGGGGGGAAGAGAGAGTTCACCGATGCCGTGGGCCAGCAGTTGCCGGCGGAGGGCTTCGCCACCGGCGACATCGGCGCCAATCGGCTGGCCATCTACCAGGAACCGGCCCTCACTCGCGACCAGCTTGAGGGGCTGGTCCGACACGCGCACCAGGAACGCCCGGAAGGTGGTCTTCTGGGCTTCCTTATCTCCCGGGCGGTCCCGGAGCAGGAAGACGACGCGG
>JBDTTZ010000094.1:0-12225 GCA_040008015.1 Gemmatimonadota bacterium | reverse complement strand
TTGGCGAGCACGAGGTCCAGGTGGCCGTCCCCGTCCAGGTCGCCGATGCTGACGTTGGCGGACGTCTCGGACGTGGTTTCCAGCAGGAGCTGGCGGTCGTAGCTCGGCAAGCGATCGGGCTGCTGCGCCACGACCGCTACTGGAAGGACGAGCAGGAGTGCGCTCAGCGCCAGGACCTGTGTGCGGGTGGTGATACCCATCAACCTTCCTTCCGATGACTGCGTTCCAGCGATCTGGTACCAGGATTCAGGTCTTGCAACATATCCTCGCGAAAACCGCGAAACTCCGCGAAAGCCACGAAGAACTACTCTAAGGAGGAACGCTTCACAAGAGATCTGATTGTCATCCCGAGCGGTAGCGAGGGATCTCAAGCTCAAAGCCGAAACGGGCCATGAGATTCCTCGCTACGCTCGAAATGACAGACCCGCTGGCGCGGTGCCAGCGTCAGCGTGGCTGCTATTTCCCCACGATGATCAGAATACCCGACGCGATGGCGAGGGCCATCATGATGGTGCTGAGCCCCGAGAAGCTGAGGTCGAGCAGGGGGATCAGCCCGCTGAGGATCAGCCAGACACCGAGCAGCTGGAGACCAACATTACGGTTGAGTTTCATCGCCATGGGAGTTCCTGATTGGGGATGGACCAGCGTCGTTACGACCCGATGCCCGCCAGGTTAGCTGGTATGGCCAGGCAGGCCATATCCTCACGAAAACCACGAGCGCCTCCGCGATCGCCCGCTCGACCAGTGCCCGGCTCTGGAGTCACTCCTAATCCGAGCCGGGATACTCCTGCCACATGGCCGACTGCCAATAATGAATCGTCGAGCAGCAGACGTTGTTCGAGTCCTCGATACCGTCGTGGATGACGGCGGCACGCAGGCTGTCGGTTTTCCCGGCGAGGGTCGTGTCTTCGGAATACCACTGCAGATGCTGAATGATGTAGGCCGGCCTCGCGACCATGAGAAGGTGGCCCTTCTCGGATGGGAACGAATCGGAAGCCGCTCCCGCGTTGTCGAGGAATACCAGGACCTGGGCCCGCTGCCCCACCACGCAGAGCACGGCCCAATCAAGCTGGCCTTTGCGCTGGAACTCACCGCGAATCGCACTGATGGTGGAATCACCCTCCCCGGCCGGAATGCGACAGGATCGAGCCTCGAGATCGACGCGAACGATCGGCGGGAGCCGTGACACCGAGTCAAGCACGAGGTAACGAACCGCTGACTCGGACTGCGCGAGGATCGGTGCGGGCGAAAGGAGAAACAGGACGAACAGCGAGATGCGCATGCGGAGCAGCCTTCCCTACGGGATCGATTGTACTTCCCTTCCAAAAGTAGCCTGTCACGCCCACGCCACCAGTGGAGAATGTTTTCATGGTTGGCTGGTACAATAGCGCATGCCTTGCAACATATCCTTACAAAAGCCGCGCACGAGAAGTTGACAGATCCCTAGCGCCGCCCCAGGGCCTGCGCGATGGCCCGCTCGGCGAGCGGGGCCATGATCCGGTAGCCCGCCTCGTTGGGATGCACGCCGTCCCCGGAAAGTTCCTTCCGCATTCCCTGCCGCTCGTCGGCCATGGCAGAGTGGTAGTCGAGGTAGATCGTGCCATGCCGGGCCGCGTAGGCTTTCATCCAGGCGTTCAAGGCGACGATCTTGGGCGCCGGCTCCAGGCCCGGCTTCCAGGGATAGTCGAAGACAGGGAGCACCGAGGAGAGCACCACCTTGATGCCGTTGGCCTGGGCCATCTCGGTCATGGAGGCGAGGTTGTCCTCGATCATCTCCAGGGTCGAAGGCCCGGTATTGCCCGCGATGTCGTTGGTTCCCCCTAGTATCACCACCACCGCCGGCTTCAATGCGATCACGTCCTGACGGAAGCGGACCAGCATCTGCGGCGTGGTCCGCCCGCTGATGCCTCTGCCCACGTAGGGTTTGCCCGGGAACAGGGTGGCGAAGTACGGAGCGAAGCCCTCGGTGATGGAGTTACCCATGAACACCACGCGCTGCTCCCCGGCTTTCGGCAATCCAATTCTCATGTTGTCGTCTCTGTAGCGGGCGAGGTTGGCCCAGTCGGTGCGCAGGGGGTCGGTGATGACCAGGGCTTCGGCAAAGAGGCTCTGCAGGTCCGTCAATCGGGTGGACGGATCGTTGTTGTACTCCATGAGCCGGTGCGCGTAGTTCCGGCCCGCGGCACGCCGCTCGACAATGTCCCGGATCAGCTCCAGCGCCGGCCGGCGATGATGAAAGGCGCCCGTTACTTCGATAGTCGCCCGTTCCATCGCGCAGTAAATACTCCAGGTGGTGGCACCTGGCGGGCACCGGCGGTCGTCCGCACGGTTCCACACCGAGTCGGACGACAGGATGGCCGCAGCGCGGCGGATGATAGCGCGGTCCAGCGGCCCGGACGGCACCTCGCGGGCCCCGTCCACCTGGAAGCGTACTTCCTGGGGGGAAGACACGAACCCGGAGATGGCGAACCATCCGGCCTCGGTCCGGAGCACACCGGATCCGCCGGTGTACACTTCGATCTCGATTGGGGAGTTGCGCTGACTGGAGTCAGTCATGCCGCCGGCCCAGACCACAGCGGGCCTGGCGTCGGTACGCCAGGTGCCGGTGGTGATGGAATCAGCGCGCGCGATGCTGAGAGTGGTGGCCTCGGCCACGGTGGGATTGCACGATCCCGACCAGCCGTGGTTATCCGGGTGAAACACACACGCTGACTGTGCCGGTGAACCGCTGAGCGCCAGCAGGGCAGGGACTACAATGAGCAAGCGTGACATGGTTGTCCCCGAATGCTTCAATGAAGAGCCGACGGCGGGAACGGCGGCGGCTCGGACGCTCCGATGGCCTGGGCCTTCAGCCGGTCATACTCCAGTGGCGAGATGGCTCCCTGCTGGTGGAGCCAATAGAGCTTTTGAATGGTGTCGGCGGCGTTTGTCGACGGTGCGTTGATCAGATATCGTTGCCTGAGGTACTCGCGACGATGCTCGTGAAGCGCAACCAGAAAGACATCGACGGCCTCCACGCTGGGCCGGTTCCTCATGACCACCAGGGCGGGGTCACCGCCCTTGAAAACGAGGAGGCTCCGCCGGGAAGCGGCAAACCAGGCGGCGGCGACCACGGCAAAGCCACCATAGAACTGCAAGGCACCAAACGCGACGTCGCCGCCCAGGAGTATGTTCACGCCCAGGATAACTGTCAGCCCGGCGAGGACGGTGGTGATGACGAGCCGAGCCTTCGACGACATGCTCACCGCTACCGGCTCATTGGCGACGTTCTCGTAGGACACCCGGTATGTCCTGGACCAGGTGAGCCCCTTCTCCCTCACCCTGACGTCAAACGGGGTAAGGTCGAATTGGAGCTCCGTCAGGAACCAACGCTGAACGAACATTGCTATCAATTGTTGCGGTTGAACCAATCGGGGCTTCAAGTACTGACATCCAGGCCCGGGAGGACCGACGGCGCAGGCCCCAAGCTCAGCTAACTAGCGAATTCCGGTATCGAAATCGATCTCCACGTGGGTCACTCCGGTCGGCCCGACTGTCACATCGTGTCCCTGGGAACCAGGGCTTCCGGGTGGCGCCGAGGCATCCGGCACGATGCTGTACGTCCCCGGCGCCAGCCGAACCTGGAAGTGTCCCGCAGAATCGCTCTGGAATCGCGCCACGATCCGGCCGCCCAGGTGCACCTCGAAGCGGCCGCTGAACGGCGCGTCGCACGCCACGTCTTGCTGGCATACCGGCTGAATCGGCCCCCGGCGGATGGTCCCTTCGAGACCAGTTCGCGTGGCGGTGCCGCCGTCCTGTTGCGGGTTCGGGGCACTGTTGCCGCGACAGCCGGTCGCGACGGCAAACATCAGAAGAAGGTACCGAGCGGAAGGTCTCATAGCTCGAGTCCGGTTGAAAGGCTACCCCAAAGATAGCCTCCGCAGCTCCGGAATCAGCCTCCCGGCACGCGGGTGCTATGGGGTGGGGCGAACGCCTTTGATCAGCAGCCAGACGCCGAGCGGCACCTCGAACAGCAGCATGGGCAACCACAGGTACATGGCGACCGAACCGGGCACGAATCCGGCGAGCTGGAGCGGCAGGCAGACCACCAGCAGGGCCGAAGCGAAGACGCCGAGCCATGCCAGCGGGGCCGGAATCATCCGGCCGCGGAGGAAGAGCCAGGAGAAGAGCATGCTGCCCACGGCGAAGAAGGTCGCGCTGATGGTCGGGCTCCAGCCTTCCACTTTCATCAGGAACCCGCCGAGCGCCTGGGTCGAGGCGGCATCCGGCACACTCGCCCCGCCAGATGTCCCCAGCCACAGCAGTCCCAGTGTCGAAAAGAGAAAGACCCCGTTGAGCACGCCTTCGCCGATTCGGCAGGTCATGGCCAGCAGGGCGAGGTCGGGGTCCTGGTCGCGGGTGAGCGCATGGAGGGTGACGGCCAGGACCAGGGCGGCGAAGGGGGTGACCATGGACAGCACGATGACGAAGCGCATCGCCGTCGTGTGCCCCGCGATGTACGCAAGCTGGGCGGCGGTGCTGCTCGCCCCGCCGGAGAGAAGCAGGGTGGAGATACCGACCACGATGTAGAGGAGGAACGTGGCGCCGGCGATGCGTGCGTTGGTGGTCCGAGTCATGGTGCTCGTCTACGGAGGCGCTGGCTCTTTAGTTTCAACCCGAAACATCAAGCGCGACAGCTAACTCTATCAGGCCCGTACCGAGTTGGCGCCCGAAGGGCGCGGGATTCGGAAACGCGATCCCGATTCAACCTGGCCGTGCCGAAGGCACGGGATGCGTCCGGTTGGACCGGCAAAGTATCCACGCCACGCCAGCCAGCATGCCGCACGGTATCCAGATCCACAACAGCTCGCTCTGAAACACGGCCCAGCCCCGGGCGGTAAAGAACCGGGATAGCCCGATCGGCGACACCTGCACCGGACGCCAGGGAAGGAAGTAGCGGGTATTGCTGAACGGAGAGAAGAACGCGACGCCGAGACCGCCATCGGTCATGGTGTCCAGGAAACCGTGGCTGGCGGTGGCGAGAAAGAAGAACGCGAAGGCGCGCACAGCGTGCGCGTTTGGCCCCGAGGCGCCCAGCCGGAAACCCTTCAGTACAGGATACCCGGGAGCAGGAGAGTTCCACCTACGATTACTTGGTGCCGTACTCCCTGGGCGGGACCGATTTCAGATAGAGCCATACCGCGTGGATTTCTTCGTCGGTCATCTTTCCCGCCAGCGGCCACGGCATCACGGTTGAATCAATGACGGCACCGACCGGTCGCTTGCCTTCGCGCAATGCTCGCATGAAGTCGGCTTCCGTCCATGATCCGATGCCCGCCGGAGTCAGGTTGGAGGACCGCCCCTCCGGTCCGCCGCCGCCCGACAGATTGGAGCGGTGGCACCCGGTGCATAATCCGATCTGCACCAGGTACTTCCCGTAATGTTCAGTCGATTCCACCGACACCTCCCTGGGCGGTGGGGTGGCATGGTCGATTTGGCGCGCAGGAATGAGCGGAAACTCGGTGAACAAGGAGAGTGCCCGGGCCAGGGGGCCGACCCGAGTTGCGGGAAGGGTGCGATCCACCGGCGGCCGGGAGCGCAAATAGGCGATGATCGCGCCGACATCGGCGTCGGACATCACGTGGTACGATTCGGAGGGCATGAAGATCAGGGGCGTGCCGTCGCGCCGGAGACCATCGCGAATCGCGCGGCCAATGCTCGCGGCGTCGTTGCGGCTGAAGACGCCCCCCTTGCCGGTGGTGAGATTGGCCGTGACCAGCCGGCCGAAGACCAGGTTGTCTCCCAGCACCTGGCCGCCAAGGTCATCGCCATGGCAGACAGTGCATTTCCCGATGGCGGTCGCCAGGTGCTGCCCCCGCGCGATCGCGGCCGAATCGGTCGGCTCGGTGATCGGGACAGTGGCGACGTCGTAGTGCTTCCCGATTCTCAAGCCGGTGATGATGTAGATGATCACTACCGCGAGAAGGAGCAGCAGCACGATGCCCCCCACCAGGTATCCCAGCCGCTTGAGCCAGATCATCTCATCAACTCCATTGGTGAGGCCGCGAGTTCTTCCAGGCTATCCGCGTTGGAGCGGCGATGTTCGCGTGCTTCGGCTTTGGCAGATGTCAGCCTCCCCTGGTGCACTCAGCCGAAGCCAGTTGTCAGGTGGCGCGGATTCGTGACTGTCCCCGAGTCACCAGGTAAGCTACCAGAACTTGGGTGAGGTCAGGATACGGTGTCGGCTGGATATTGTCCTCCCGGCATTGGCAGTCGAGGGAAGCTAATTGGCAGCCCCAACAGTTCAAAATGAAACCATGCCTCCCACGCCGCCGTAGGAGGCCATGTCTCTCACCCCCCGCTACTCGTGATCCTCGCCGTCCTTGGGTTGACACTGCTCCTGCAGGGCACCGACAGCGCGGCTCACGCGGTGCCGGCCGATACCTATCCCGACAGCGCCACCGCCGCGCTGGTCGGCCGGCTCCGGGCTGCGCGCGACCGGAACGAACGGCTGGTGACCGGCTACACCGCCACCGTCAAGCAGCGGATCGGCTTCGGCGTCCGGGCCTGGTCCCGCGACCGGATGATGTACCGGCAGGAGCTCGTGGCCCGGATCGACTGGAAGCGCGACGCACCCAGCACGATCCACATGATCGGCGCCCGGGAAGGGATTCCGGTAGCCCAGCGCGGCGACAAGATCCCCGATGACCTGGACAACGAGGCGAGTTCCCTGGTCATCAATCCCGCGCAGGATTACCTGCGGCTCATCGAGGGGGACAAGGACGGTTTTGTCTATCCTCTGACTGAAGGCCGGGAGGCCGACTATCGGTTCCAGGCCGGCGACACCATCACGATCTCGCTGCCCACCGGGCAGCGGATCAGGCTGCTCTCGATCCAGGTCATTCCCCGCCGGGACGACTGGCACCTCATCGCCGGCACCTTCTGGTTCGATGCGGATTCCTACGGACTGGTGCGGGCCGTGTTCCGCCCGGCCCGTCCCTATGAGTTCCGCCGGGATGCCGCTCCGGAGGACCGGAAGGACACGCCGCGCTGGGTGAACGCGGTGGCGGAGGTCAAGGTGATCAGCCTTGAGTATGGCCTGTACGAATCGCGCTGGTGGATGCCTCGCTACGTGGCCATCGAGGCGACGGCCACGATGGGCTCGGTCACCTTCCCGCTCCGGATCGAGCGGGAGTACGCCGACTACACGGTCAAAGGAGGGACGCCGCCACCACCCGGGAGCAGCTTCCGCCCTGCCGGCACCGTGCGGCGGGATGACGAACCCGATGAACCCGATGAAGCGGTGGGGGACTCGACCGAACAGCAGCGGGTGGCCGACAGTGTTTCGGCAGTGGTCAAGACCTGCGTCGATGAGGCGACCCGGAACAACGAGGGATCCAGCCGCCGGGCGGTCCGGACCCGAATCCGGATGTGCACCCGGGAGCCGTCGGATTCCAACCTAGTGGTCGTCGTGCCGGAGGACACCACCTCGCTCCTCACCAGTCCCGAGCTGGGGCCGCCGATTCTCGCCATGGGCGATCTCATCAACGAGAGCGAGCTCCGGGGCCTGACCGAGTCCATCCACGACCTCCCCTCCGCGCCGACCCGGCCTCGAGTGGTCCTGCCCAGCGGGCTGAGCGCGTTGCTGGCGCACGCCCGCTACAACCGGGTCGAGGCGCTCTCGCTCGGCGCCCAGGGCCGGATCGACCTGGGGTCGTTCGCCATCCGCGGCTCCGCCCGGCTCGGGATCGCCGACCTGGTGCCCAACGGCGAACTGACACTGGCCCGCCGGGGCACCAATTCCGGCGTGAGCCTGACCGGGTACCGGAGGCTTGCGGCCGCCAACCCGGAGGTACAGCCCTTCGGACCGATCAACAGCACCCTGGGCCTGCTGGCCCAGCGTGACGATGGCGAATACTTCCGCACCCTGGGCACGGAGTTGACCGCGCGGAACGCGAACTCGGGGTGGTGGAGCTGGCGGATGTACGTTGAGCGGGAGACGCCGGCCCGGGTCGAGACCAGCGCCAGCATTCCTCATCTCTTCGATTCCGACCATCATTTCCGGCCCAACATCCAGGCCGACACCGCCACCGAGGCCGGAGCCGCGCTGACCCTGCGGGGCAACCGGCCCCTGTCGCGGTCCGTCGCGCTGGGTGGCGAGCTCACCGTGGACGGCGCCACCGGCGACTTCGACCTGGCCCGGAGCGCGGCCACGGTCCGGCTCGTCCTGACGCCGGCGGGGCCGCTCGCGGCGGCCGTCTCGGTCTCGGCCGGGACCTCGATCGGCGCGGTGCCGGTGCAGAGCCGGTTTTTCCTCGGAGGGGCGAGCAGCCTCAGGGGCTATCCCGGCGGGACTCTCTCGGGCGATGCCTATTGGGCCGGGAGGGTCGAAATCGCCAACAGCTTCCCGGCCGTGCGGCTGGCGCTCTTCTCGGATGTCGGTTGGGCGGGGAACCGGGACGGTTTCTGGCAGGGCCGGCCCCTGATCGGGGCCGGGGTCGGGGCGAGTTTCCTCGATGGTCTGCTCCGGCTCGACCTGGCCCGGGGGCTCCGGGCACCCACCGGGTGGCGGCTGGAGTTCTACGTCGACGGGATTCTGTGAGAGACCCCTCTTTTTGAATTGACTTCGATTGGTTGTCGCCTTGGCGACAGTATTCGCCGAGGCCGCGCTATCAGCGTGTCCTTTGGCACCTCGCTGTCAGCGTGTCCTCTGGCACGAGCTCACCTCACACTATCGGCGCGGCACGCCGAGCCAGAAAGGCGAGTGAGGCCACCACCACCACCGCACCGGTGAGCAGCCAGGCCGTGGCGGAGGCGCGCGCCAGCAGACCGACGATCAGGGCCGCCGCCAGCCAGGGGACCACGCCGCCGGCGGGCATCAGAAACGGCTTACCCTCGGCACCGACGTTGAGCCGCCGGAGACGCCCCGCGCCCACGCAGCAGGCCAGGTACACAATCAGAAGGGCCACGTCCGCCAGCAGCGCCAGCTTCACGTAGGTCCCGGTGAGCGCGATGACGCACACGATAACCGCCTGGACCCCGATCGCGATGTGGGGCGTGCGGTACTTGCTATGCACCATAGCGAGCGGCCGGGGCAGAAACCCGTCGGCCGCCAGCGCGAACAAGGTGCGTGGTGTTGACAGCATCATCCCGGTCATGAACCCGAAGGTCGAGAGCATCATCCCGACCAGGATCAGCCGGGCGCCCGCGGGTCCGGCGAACTGCTCCGCGGCGGCGGCGAGCGGCGCCGTTGCCGTCTCGGGTGCCGCCAGGGCGTTCCCCAGCACGCCCTGCGCGACGAGTTGCACCGAGATATAGAGGAGCCCGACGCCCAGCAGTCCCAGGCCTATCGCGCGCGGCACCGTCCTCGAGGGATTGGTAACCTCGCCGCTCACCTGGAGCGCCGACTCCATCCCGAAGAATGCGAACATCAAGAGCAGGCCGGCGCCACCCAGGGTGCCGAGCGGTGGCAGCGTCGTGATCGTAATGTTCGCGAGGCGAACATGAGGCAGGCCGAGCACCACGAATGCGAGGAGCGGAAGCAGCTTGGCGATCGTCGAGATCCCATTCAGGCGGGAACCCAGGGCGGCTCCCCGCACATTGACGATCGTGAGCGAGCCAAACATGGCGACCAGCAACGCGGCTCGGGGGACTCGTCCAGCGAGGGCGGGGACCAGGCGGGAGACCGCATCGGCGAATACCGTGGCCACGGCGGCCATGGCCAGCGTGACACCGAGCCAGAGCAACACTCCGCAGAGAAACCCGACGTAGGGGCCGAGCGCGGCTTCGATATACGCATAGGGTCCGCCGCTTCTCGGGACCCGGCTCCCCGCCTCGGCGAAACAGAGTGCCACCAGCGCGGTGGCCACAGCGCACACCAGGTAGGCGAGGGGCGCGGCCGCGCCCAGCGTACCGGCCACATGCGCGGGCAGCACGAAGATGGCGGCGCCCACCGTGATGTTGAAAATGGCCGCGGTCAGCCCGCCAACGCCGATGACGCGCTTGAGCGTTGGCGACGCGCCCGGTTCACCCTCCTGCATCGGCACGAGCCGGCTAACTCTCGCCCGGCGGCAGCGACGAGATCACCAGGATGAAGCCGTCCGGATCCCGCAGCCGGAACAGCCGGGGCCCCCAGGGCATGTCGGCCGGCTCCGTCTCGAGTTTGGCGCCCCGGGCCTTCATCTCGTTCGCGACGGTATCAATGTCCTGGGCGGTCGTCAGCTGGAGGGAAAGCCCCTCGCCCTTGACCCGGTCCCAGCCCTTCTTGCCGTCATCCTGGCCGATCAGGATCTGCACGTCACCGGCCTTGAGCGATACCGCCCGCACTTTCCCTTCGTACTCGTGCTTCTGCTCGACGGTGAAACCAGCCACGTCGCGATACCAGGCGAGGCTCTTCTCGAGATCCCGCACCGTGAGGGCGGCTCTGAGGGAACGGGCCCGGAGCGATTCGGGCACGGCCCGCTGTGGCGCGCCGACGGGGATGGAAGCCTTGGTGCTCATGAGAACTCCTGATGAGAGAGCCTGCGAGGGACGGAACATGCTGCGACCAGCCTCAATTATGGCACCGCATCCAGCAATGCCACCAGCGGCCCCCGCGCCGAGCGCTGCGCGTTGTGATCGGTCTGGAGCCGGAGTACTGGCCACTCGCGGGCCGCCGCGCGGTCGGCGAACCGCTGAAACGAATCCGGGAGCTTGTCGGGTTCGAAGGTCAGGATATAGGTCCCCGATACTCGGCGCCCTGCCGGGTTCACCAGGTTCAAGGTGTCGGTAAAGGTCCGGTACGACTGCGGCACGTCCTGGGGGATGATGGTGGTGTCGGTCACCCAGGGCGGCACCATCATGCCGTTGTGCACGGTTGATCGCACGAAGCCCAGGCTGGATGAATCCGCCAACCCCATGACCGATTCGCCGGAATCCGGCAGAAAGGCGTCGAGATATACCACCCGCCGGATCCGGTCGGGAATCCGGTCCACCACGCCGGTGATCACCATGCCGCCGTAGCTGTGCCCCACCAGCACCACGTCGTGCAGGTTTTCCCAGAGGATGGTGTTGACGACGTCGTCAATGTGGGTGGACAGGCCGATATTGGGCGAACCCAGGTGGGCCCGCTCGCCCTGGCCGGTGAGCGTCACCCGCACTACCCGGTGCCCGCGCAGGGTCAGCATGGAATCCACCGCCCGCCAGTCCCAGCCGCCGCCCCATGCACCGTGCACCAGTACGTAGGTGTGGTGGGGATGTTGGGAGGCCAATGACCCAGCGCCCGGACCAACGGTCAGCCAAGCAACGATCAGTAGCGTTCGCATGAGGTTCCTTTCACTCCCGCCGTTCCTTCAACATGTATCCACACCAGATTGCTTCGGTCGCTTCGCTCCCTCGCAGTGACGGGGCGACTGAGTATCCCTCCGCCGCCTTCGCCGGCCGGGTCGTTCGCGCCGGCACCGTCGGGAAAAACAGGGGCGGTTCATTGTAAAGTTGCTGTTCGTAGTTGCTGTTCACCGCGTCCACCGCGAGGAGTCTTTGGTGGTCGTTTGTAATGATCCGTGAAATCCGTGTAATCTGCGGCAAGTCGTTCCTGGCACCAGCGTCAGTAAAGTATCAAGAATCTCCCGGGATACTTGTATTTAGACGTTGGTCTTATTATCTTAGGATGTGGACAAGACCTACAAGGCCCTGGCGGACCCGACCCGGCGCGAAATCCTCACGCTGCTGCGGGACCGCGATCGCACGGCCGGAGACATTGCGGACCAGTTCCCGATGGCGTGGGCCTCGGTATCGCACCATCTCGCCGCGCTCAAGGACGCCGGGTTGATCCTGGCGACCCGCGAGGGGCAGCACATTCGCTACTCGCTGAATACGACGGTATTCCAGGAGCTGGTGCAGCACCTCATGGGGCTCGCTCAGCGGAAGGACGGGCGTGCGAAAGGAAAAGGACATGCGTAAACTGATTCCCGGGCTGGTGGTGATCGCGGCAGCCGCCGGTTTTTCGGCGTGGGCATATCCCCAGCTTCCGGCCCAGGTGGCGACCCATTTCGACCTGCAGGGTGATCCGAACGGCTGGTCCTCACGGCTCTTCGCCGTTGCCTTCGTGCCGGTCCTGGCCCTGGTGCTGGCCATCCTCTTCACCGTGTTGCCGAAGATCGATCCGCGCCGAGCCAACTATGAGAAGTTCGGCTCCACCTATTGGACCATCATGAACGCGGTGTTGATCCTGCTGGCGGGAATCCACGTCTTCCTGCTGGGCAAGGC
>JBDTTZ010000093.1:0-5038 GCA_040008015.1 Gemmatimonadota bacterium | reverse complement strand
AGGGGGCACCGAATAATTGACGAGATGAAATCACTACTCTCCCACGCCGTTGCCGTGTAGCCGCCATCCTCCCTGGCGGTGAAGTCACCGTGCGCACCGTCATGGACCACGATGCCGAGCCATCTGGCCGGGCCGCGAAACCGGACCACTTGCCGGACTTGAGGGCTTGGGACGAGGCCAGGGTGGGGACGATGAGGCCAAGTATGCGGCCTGAAGGCCGCCGGATCGTTAGCCCCGGGCGACAGCCCGGGGAAATTGGAATCTCAATTCGTTCATCCCGTGCCGAACGGCACGGGACGGATGATATGGATTCACGCCATCCGGGGGTTCGCTGCGCTCACCCCGGCTCCCAAATCCAACGGCCTTTCAGGCCGCCCATCGCGCTGTTAGTCTGGGAATAACTGCCCCGACCACCCCAACCGCCACTCACCCCTTCAACAACCGCTCGTACCGCTGACACGGGCGGGTCTATGACCCGCCCATATGACCCGCCCCCATAATCGATCCACCTCCATGACCCGCCCGCCCCTATGTCTTCGGTACCCTTTCCTTGAAATACTCCCGCCAACTCTCTGGCAGCGCTGGATTCTCGCTCGCCCGCTCCAGCAGCGCCGGATCCGCCTGGTGGTTCGAGTAGAGCCCGACGACATCGCTCACCGAAAGACCCAGTTCGTTCCGCGATAACTGCTCGACGGCATCACCGGGTCCAACTTCGCCAGGGCGCTCGATCGCCAGGTAAAACCCGTTCCGGCCGCTCTGGTGAAACCGCTTCACCATGTCGGGTCGCCCGAACCGGACGCCAAGTTTGAAGCAGGGCATCCGGGGCTGGGTGACGACGAACTCCGCGCTGCCGATCCGGAACCGGTCCCCGATGAGGACCTGGGTCTCCAGCAGGCCTTCGGTCGTGAAGTTCTCGCCGAACCCGCCCCAGTTGAGCCCGGGGTCCCCCAGCTCCTCTCGCCACGCCGGATAGTGCTCGGCAGGGTAGAGGTACACCGCCTTGTCTGGCCCGCCATGCACCGTCAGGTCGGATTGCTCGTCGCCCGCCACGTTGTCGGGCGCCACCGCCACCCGGTGCTCGACCGGGGTCTTGAAGATGGAGGTACGGACGATCGTGTCCCGCCAGCGCACCTCGCGCGGCCGTCCCACGCTGATCGCGATAAGCCTCATGGGACGAGAACCCCAAAAGGTTGTCGAAAGTTCCTGGCGCGGAAACTCGCAGGATTGCTTGTGGTGCGGGTCCATAGGGGCGGGTCTCAGACCCGCGCCTCGGTGCCGCCGAAGAGTCAAAGGAAGAAGGTGAAGGAGCGGAAGGCTGGCTCGACCCGCCCCCAATGCCGCCCCCATCACCGCCTCCAGGGACCCTTTGCGCCGCCCGGTACTCTCCATAAGTTCCCTCACTTGACGAAAACGACGACGCCCGTGCCTGCCCCCGACCCGGCCCTCAATCCTCCCTCGACGGCAACCCAGGCCCGGGTGCTCCGGAGTGGCGGCGAAATGGGCGTCCTCATGCGCCAGTTCGACTGGGCCACGACGCCGCTGGGTCCGGTTGAGTTGTGGCCCGCCAGTCTGCGCACCACCGTCAGCACCCTGCTCACCACCCGGCACCCCATGTTCCTCTGGTGGGGACCTGAACTGATCCAGTTCTACAACGACGGCTACCGCCATAGCCTGGGACCCGATCGCCACCCCACGGCGCTGGGCCAGCGGGGGCGCGAGTGCTGGGCCGAGATCTGGCCGGTGATCGGCGCCGAGGTGGACTCCATCATGGCGGGAGGCGATGCCACCTGGCATGAGGATCACCTGGTTCCCATCACCCGGGGTACGCGGGTGGAAGACGTCTATTGGAGCTACAGCTACAGCCCGGTGCAGGATGACGAGGGCGGCGTCGGCGGCGTGCTGGTCACCGTGCAGGAAACGACGCAGCGCTTTGTGGCTGAGCGCCGCACCCGGTTAGTGCAGGAGCTGGGTGACCGCGAGCTGGCAGCCGACTCGACCGAGGCGGTGGCCGCGACCGCGGCGGCAGTGCTCAGCGCTTCCGCTGATGCTCCCTTTGCATTGGTGTACTTGCCGGACGCCGAGTCCGGCGATCTCCGCCTCGCCGCGAATGGAGGGCTCCCGACCGATTCGGGAGCCGCCCCCACCGAGATCGCCATGACCGGCCGCGCCGGGCCGTGGCCGCTGGAGGAGGTGCTGACTGAAAAGCATCGGGTCGTCGTTGCCGACCTGCCCCGGAAAATCGGGGAATTTCAGCGGGACCGCTGGACCATGCCGGTGCGCGACGCCGTCGTCCTGCCACTGGTCTGTGATGACGGGGCTCGCTGCGACGGCGTTCTCGTCGCCGGTGCCAACCCCCGGCTGCCCCTGGATGAGGCGTATCTCGGCTTCTTCACGACGGTCGCCGGGGTGATCGCCACCGCGCTGGCCAAGGTGCGGGCCCGGGAACAGGAGCGGCGCATCGAGCAGCAGCTGGGGGACGCGCTGCGGCTGCAATCGGTCGGCGCGCTGGCCGGTGGTGTCGCGCACGAGGTCAACAACCAGATGACAGTCGTGCTCGGCTTCGGGGAATTCGTCCTCAAGGCGCTCGGCCCCGGGCATCCCCAGGCGGCCGACATGCGCCTGGTGCTGAATGCCGGCACCCGCGCCGCGGGAGTGTCGCAACAGCTGCTGACCTTTACCCGGCAGCAGGTCACCCAGCGCCAGGTGCTCGACCTGCACGCATTGGCCGGGGAGCTCGAACCGGTGCTGCGCCAATTGCTGGGCAGCGACAAGACCCTGACGCTGACAGAGAACCGGAGTGCCCGGCTGATCAATGCCGACCCCTCCCAGATCGAGCAGGTCCTGATCAACCTGGTCGCCAACTCGCGGGATGCCACCCCGACCGGCGGCAGGGTGACGATCACGGTCGAGGACGTCGAGCTCACCGAGGCGGCGACGGCCGGGCACGGCTTCGCGGTGGTTCCCGGTCCCTATGTGCTGCTCACGGTCACCGATTCCGGCGAGGGAATGGATGAGCGCACCCTGGCCCGGGTCTTCGAGCCTTTCTTCACGACCAAGGCGGTGGGGCAGGGCAGCGGCCTGGGACTGTCCATGGTCTACGGCATCGTCAAGCAGCACGACGGCTACATCTGGGCCGAGAGTGCGCTGGGAAGCGGCACCACCATGCGACTGCACTGGCCGGCCCACAGCCTCCGGCCGGTTATCCAAGCCGATGCGACCGGGGTCGCGAGCGGCGGGCCGGGCGCCGGCTCCCCAGGTGAGCGGGATCGGATCGTCTGGGTGGTTGAAGATGAACCAGCGGTCCGTGCATTGGTCGCTCGCACTCTGGCCGAGGAGGGGTTCCGGGTGATCCCGGCGGCGGATGGCGCCGAAGCACTGGGGCTGCTGGAGGGCGAGTGCGAGCCTCCGGCGCTGGTGGTGACCGATCTCGTGATGCCCTGGGTGAATGGCCGCCAGGTCAGCATTGCCGTGACGGCCCGGTTTCCCCAGGTGCCCGTGCTGTTCACGTCGGGATATGCCAGCGACGCCGCCGTGGTCCGTGGGCTGCTGCCGGAGTCCGCCGCGTTTCTTCAGAAGCCGTTCACCCCTACCCAATTGATGCAGGTGATCGTCGCGATGCTGGCTCCATTATGACAACCGAGTGAAAGGTGGTCTGATGCGATCTCGCCTGTTCGCGATCCTGACGTTTGCGCTGCTCACCACCGCACTCCACGCCCAGGACCCGCGTATCGCCCGGATGCGGGACTACCTCAGCGCCAGCGCCGCACTGGGCCGGCTCAACGGCAGCGTCCTGGTCGCCGAAGGCGGCACCGTACTGATCGACACCGCATTCGGGTTCGCCAATATGGAGCTGGAGGTGCCGAACACCCCGGACACCCGCTTCCGGGTGGCCTCGGTGACCAAGCAGTTCACCGCGATGGCGGTGCTGATGCTGGCGGAGGCCGGGAAGCTCCGGATCGGCGATTCGATCAGCCGGTACCTGGACAGCCTGCCCGCCGAGTGGTCGGGCATCACGATTCACCAGCTGTTGCGGCACGTCTCGGGGATCTCCGACTACGAGGAGTGGTTCGACGGGTACGATACCCAGGCCTACTCGAACTACATGGCGCAGGACAGCTCGGCCTACCGCATCGCGCGCGACGCCCGCGGCCGGCCACTGGATTTTGTTCCCGGTACCCAGTTCCACTACAGCAACAGCGCCTACATCCTGCTGGGCTTCATCATCGAACGGGCCTCCGGGATGCGCTATGAAGACTTTCTGCGCGACCGGATCCTGGAGCCGCTCGGCATGGCCCACAGCAGCCAGGACCGCTCGCTGGAGATTCTCCCCGGTCGCGCGGTCGGCTACCAGATGCGTCCCGGGGCGTATCCCGTGGCCTGGTGGAACGGCGCCTCCCGCAAGGACTGGGTGAACGCCCACTACCAGCTCATGCTTCCGCCCCAGGGCGATGCGGGACTGGTGACCACCGCGCGGGATCTCTACGCCTGGGACCAGGCGCTGTACACCGAGCGGCTGGTGAAACGCTCGATGCTGGATTCGATCTTTACCCCGGGCCTCGGGAACTACGGCTACGGCTGGTTCATCCTCCACGGTCCGGACGGAGTCACCTACGAGCACAGCGGCGGGTTGCCCGGCTTTACCTGCGACATTATGAGGATTCCGGATTCCCATCGCACCATCATCCTGCTGACCAACACCGACCGGTTGGGCACCACGGTCCGGGATCTCGCCACCATCATGCGGGGCCAGCCGGTTGCCACTCCCACTCCGCGGCATCTCGTCGCCCCCGATTCAGCCCGGAACGCGGCATTCGCCGGGATCTATCGGGCGGCGCAGGGTGACTCGGTGGAGGTCACGATGAATGGGGCGGTGCTCGTAGCCTGGTGGCGGGATCATTTCCGCGCGGGGATGTACCCGGAGTCAGCCCGGGATTACTTCGTCCCGCTGCTGGCCGGGGTCGCCCGGTTCGGGGAGAGGAATGGCCGAAAGGAGCTGGTGATCGAGGACGGGTTCGGGAAGGAAGTGGTGCGGGGGACC
>JBDTTZ010000092.1:0-15460 GCA_040008015.1 Gemmatimonadota bacterium | reverse complement strand
GCGTGATTGGCAATCGCCGGGGCTATCTCCGAGTCACCGGGGCCGGCTTCGGTTGCCTTTTGATCTTCCTGCTTCCGTTCTGCGCGGTTGGAATCGGCGCGCTGGTTGTAGCATTGCGCGCCCTGGCCATGGGCGAATGGGCCACGGCGGGGTTCGCGGGGATTTTTGCCCTTTCGTTCGGTGGCGCCGGATTCGGCGTCCTGACCGCGGCGGTCCTCGGAAAGAAGGCAACCGTCCACACCGCCAACCTCCGGGAGCAGAACCCCGATCGCCCCTGGCTCTGGCGCGACGATTGGGCCAGTGGATCGGTGCGCGACAGCAATCGGGGGACCACGATCGCCGCGTGGGTCTTCGCCCTGTTCTGGAACCTGATCTCGCTGCCCGCCGGTTTCTTCGCGGTGCGAACCGCCATGGCCGAGCAGCAGTACGGCGTGCTGTTCGCCCTGATTTTCCCGGTCATCGGCGCCGGGCTCCTGGTCTGGGCGATCCGAGCCACCACCCGCTACTTCAAGTTTGGCGTCTCAGTACTGGAGCTGACGACCCGCCCCGGCATCGTTAACGGCAAGCTGGCCGGCATGGTCCGGATTCCTGGTGACCTGCTGCCTCCCGAAGGGTTCCGTGTCGTGCTGTCCTCGGTGAATCGACGAACCACCGGGAGCGGCAAGAACCGCTCGACCAGCGAGACCACTCTCTGGCAGGACGAGGCCGTCTTTCATCCGGCCCGCCAGGCGACGGGAACCGTCGTCCCGGTCGGGTTTGTCCTGCCGGGCGATGTCCAGCCGACTGACGCGACCGATCCTGACAACGCGATCGTGTGGCGGCTCGTGCTGAGCGCCGAGGTGCCCGGAGTAGACTATGTCTCCCGGTTCGAGGTCCCGGTGTTTCACACCGAGCTGGGCGAGGTGAGCGGCCCGCTCATCGAGATTCCGTCCCCAGCGCCGCCGGATCTCCAGCACTACAAGCAACCCGAGAATTCCAGGATCCAGGTGACGACGAACCGGAGAGGAACCGAAGTCGTGTTTCCCCCGGCCAGGACCCCGGGGCCCGCGCTCTTCACCACCGGATTCCTGCTGGTCTGGTCCGGTGCGACCTACGCCATGCTGCGCTTGGGTGCGCCGCTGCTCTTTCCCATCGTGTTTGGAGCCTTCGACGTGCTCCTGCTGTACGGAGTGCTGGCGCTATGGCTGGGGAAGGTCACCGTGATCGCGGACACCGGGCTGCTCACCATCGAGCGCCGCATCCTCGGATTCGGAGGGGCCCGGCGGGTGGAGGGGCAGGTGATCAGCGTCATTGAGCCGGCCATAGGAATGCAGGTAGGTTCAACCCCGTACTACGACATCAAGGTGATCCTGAGCGAAGGCAGGCCGGTCACCATCGGCGGCGGGATCCGGGACAGGCGGGAAGCACAGTATGTCGCCGCCCTGCTCCTGGCGGCGGTAAAGGGTGAACATCACTAGCGACTCGTTGTACTCTAAGGAACACATGCCGGTCATGCAGAAGCTGGGAGCGGTGGGGCTGGTACTGGCCGGGCTTGTCGGTTGCGGTCACAGCGACGGTGGCGGTGGTGGCGGAATCGCCGATCTGGTCGCGCTCGCCGGTGAAGGTCAGTTCGGTCTTCCCGGTGCTGCTCTTCCGGAGTCGCTCGTGGTGCAGGCGGTCGATGCCCAGGGCACCGGTGTGGCGGGAGTGGCGATCAGCTGGGCCATGGTCACGGGAGGTGGCACGTTGAGCCCGGCGGCGGCCGCGACCGATGGTACCGGCCGCCTGGCTGCCCGCTGGACCCTGGGAAGCCTGGGCGCGAATGTGGCGACCGTTGCCGCCGGCCAGTTGAACGTGACATTTCACGCCACGGCCACCAACACGCCACCCAGCAAGCTGGGATTGAAAGCCCAGCCGGCCGGCGGCCAGAGCGGGGTCGCCTTCCCCACTCAGCCGGTGGTCGAGCTCCAGGACGGTAGTGGAACCCCGGTACTTCAGGCCGGGGTTACCGTGACTGCCGCCCTCGCGACCGGCAGCAGCTTCGCCGCATTGGGTGGCGGGATCACCGCGGTCACGGCGAGCAACGGGCGGGCCACCTTCAGCGGGCTCAAGCTCACCGGCCCGGTAGGCAATTACACCATCAGCTTCACCGCGCCGAGTTTCACCGCGGTTACCACCGGCAGCATCGATCTCTCCACGGTCAGCGGTCGAGTTCCACTCAACGACATGGGGAGTCGCACCTACTTCGGATTCACCGGCGGGCTGTTCGCCAACGGATCAAACACGCCGCCGGCGGCGCACGCCTCGGCGGGAGCGGCCCGGGCGCGCGCCGTCCAGCGACTGAACTTGAGCGGAAATCCGAGCCCTTCAGGCAAGATCGTCCTGATGTCGGTGGGCTTTTCCAGCACCTCGCAGGTATGGTGCGGCGTCGTGAGCTTTCCCTGCAATTCGTGGACGTTTACCGGGCAAGCCGGCGCCGACAATGCGGTCAACCACAGCGCCATAGCTATCGTGAACGGTGCGAAGGGCGGCCAGGAGTCGGTCGACTGGGATTCCCCCTCCGATTCCAACTACGATCGGATTCGCGACAGCGTCCTGACCCCCCAGGGCTTCAGCGAAGAGCAGGTCCAGGTGATCTGGCTCGAAACGGCCAATGGACAGCCGATGGTCAGCCTGCCTGCGGCGCAGGCCGATGCGATCATCCTGGTGACCCAGTTGGGCGACATCCTTCGCGCCCTCAAGACCCGCTACCCACACCTGCAGATGGTGTTCATGGCGAGTCGGCTCTATGCGGGGTACGCGTTGACGCCTCTGAACCCTGAACCCTACGCCTACGAGAACGGGTACGCGGTGAAGTGGGTCATCCAGGCACAGATTGACCAGATGGCCAATGGAGGGACCATCGTGGACGCCCGGGCCGGCGACCTCAACTACACCTCCGCGGCATCTTGGGCATCGTGGGGGCCATACCTGTGGGCCGACGGGTTGAATCCGCGCTCCGACGGGTTGACCTGGGCGGTGGGGGAATTTGAAAGCGACGGGACCCATCCCGACACGGGAGGGGAGACCAAGGTGGGAACTCGCCTGCTCAACTTCTTCAAGACTGACCCGCGCACATCCTGCTGGTTCCTCGCCGGACAATCCTGTCCGTAGGGGCGCACAGCGGTGCGCCCCTACGTTACGGCGATTCGTGTATCCGGTTGGCAATGGCCAGAAGTGATTGCTGATC
The DNA here is from genome assembly GCA_040008015.1 of Gemmatimonadota bacterium. Classification (GTDB taxonomy): domain Bacteria; phylum Gemmatimonadota; class Gemmatimonadetes; order Gemmatimonadales; family GWC2-71-9; genus DASYPP01. The sequence goes on along the minus strand of JBDTTZ010000092.1, from coordinate 12,252 downwards.
GGTGCGGCACGCCAGGGAAATCCAGTACCCTTTCCAGTCGATCCATTGGGCCACGCTGACTCCGCTGGGGGCGGTGCTGATAGCGACGTCTGGTTCCCGCGAGCCCGGACGGCCGAGCCGCTGCTGATCGAGAATGATGCGGCCCTCGGGACCATCGAAGATGATTCGCACCACCAGGTGAGCGGGGTCCGCGCCGGGCAGGACCGACCCACCCGCGATCTCCACCGTTTCCGGTCGCAGCCCATCAATCAGGCGGACCGGCCCACCCAGCCGATCAATGGCATCACCCAGGGTCACCCTGGTGAATTCGGTTGGAAGCGCCACAGCGGGCGCTTCTGATGGGGTGGTGTCCACCCTGACCGGGAACTGAACCGGATCCTGCCGGGTCGTCGCGACCGTGGTTTCGGTATTCGGAGCTGCTGAAGGTGTGATAGTAGGGGCTTCCGGGCTGCCCGTTTCCATGACCGGATCGGGCGCCGGAGGCTGGACGGCGTTGACCGCAGCGGACTCCGCAAGTGTTGAAATGTGGGCAGACTCGCCCAGCCCGCTTCCCAGGCCACCGGCCGAGCTGTCTACGGTCGGAATCGGCGGCCCATAGCTGCCCAGGCTTGCCGTCTCGGGAGTGGACCGCCGGCTGACGGCCAACCATGTTGCCACCGCGGCCAGCACAGCCACCAGGATCCAGAGCGGATTGGGCCGCGCCCTTGCCGGGCGCTCCTCGGCGGCGGGAGGGGTCCAATCGGGAAGCATGACGACACTCGACCGCGTGGCGGGCACCTCGGGCTCCCCGCCCAGCTCCTCGCTGGCCGGTGCCACGCCCCGAATCTGGGGGAAGAGAGTTTCCCATTCCCGGAGCCGGGCCGCGCAGGTAACACACTGCTGGACATGGGTCTCCAGCTCGCGCTCCTGAGGCTCGTCCAGGGAGTCAGCCAACAGCTGATCCAGGGTCTGGTCGTTAATGTGCCGCATCTGTCAGATCCTCAAACAGAACCCTCACCGGGCCGAAGGGCCGAAACCGGATCAATAGCAATAACTCAAAGGAGAGGGATTGTACAGAATCCTAGCCAAAATGACGCGATTCGCGCGGTGAGGATGCTCACCGCAGGAGAGTCTGCATTCCATTGCACCCTGGCGGCTGGCTTAACAGGTGGAGGAGAGGGGCGTCCACGGCGCACGAAACGGACGGGTTAGTCTGGCCCCTACCCTTACAGGAGCGGGAACATGCAGCAGAACAGAATCCTTCACCGTGGCGCGTTGACGTCGGCCCTGCTTGGCCTGGCCCTCGCCGCCTGCAACGATGGCGGGACCGGCCCCACCGCAGGGCTCACGGCGTCCCAGGCCCAGGATGTGGCGGACGTGGTCACCACCGACGCCGATGCAATGATCGATGCCTCCACGATGACCAGTACCGGAGTTGCCATCGCTCCCGGAATCCAGCACAGCAGCCCTCCCTGCGCGCCGGCGATGTCGCCCAACCCGCCCTCCAACGGCGACGGGGATGCGGTGCCGGACTCGGTGCGCTTCGACTTTGCCGGTTGCAGCTTCAGCCGCGGGCCTTTTGACTTTGAGGTTTCCGGTCTCATCGATGTGACGGATCCGGCGCCGGCGCCGGACGATTTCGGAATCCGGTTCTTCTTCACCGACTTTGCCGTCTCGCGGACCCGGCAGCAGACGGTCCGCACCATCACGGCGGTCTTCAACGGCACCCGGCAGATTACCGGCAATTCCAGCAACCTGACCCACCTGATCACCAACTTCCGCACCGACGTGACGCTTCCCCACGGTGGCACCGTGGCACACGTAAAGAACTGGAATGGAAGCTTCAGCGCGGATCAGGCGGGCTCTATTGTTCCGGGGCAGCCGTTGCCCAGCGGCACCCTGAACATTGCGGGGAGCTCGGAGTGGACCCGGGGCGCCAACGAGGCGTTCTCAATCACCATCACGAGCAGCGGCCTCCACTACGACTCATCCTGCACGGTGGTTCCCAAGTTCGATGCCGGAACGGTCACCGCGATCGTCACCCGGGGCGGACAGGTTGCCAACGTAGTCATCGAGCACACCGCCTGCGGTCAATACACCGTAACGAGAAGCTGATGAATTGGGGGATTGTCGGATTGTGGAATTGTGGGATTTGCAGCCATTCCTACAATCCTACAATCCCACAATCCCACAATCCCACAATCAGTTCAGCTGAATCTGCAACTCCGCCAGGAACATCATCGTGCGATCCCGGTCCAGGGCGGCCCACTTGAGCAGGGTGCCGATCTGTTTCTCCACCCTCCCTTCGAATGACACCACTCCGTTGGTCACTACCCGGATCGGTTGATCGAGATCGAACTGCTCGGGGGAGAGCAGCAGAGTGTACTGTCTCACACCGTGGGTACGCACGGTGACCTCGTTGCCCCGGCGCTCCAGCTCGACCCGGCCGCTCTGGACCGGTCGCGGGAATGCCAACTGCGGCCCGGGCGGAGCGTCCGGCCGGGGCTCCAGTATCACTCCCAGGAGACCGGCGGCGCCGTTCCGTTCGACCAGGAACGACATGGTGTCGCCCCAGGTCAGTCCCCGGGTCGCGTTGACCAGGGCGGCCAGGCTGGACGTTATGGCGCCGTTGACTGCCAGAATCTTGTCCCCGGCCCGGAGACCGGCCTTACCTCCCAGCGATCCCAGCTCCACCGACATCACCCGGACACCATCCTCGCTGGCCGGATCGGCGCGGACGCCGAGGTTCGGTTCGGCGGGAAGCGGTATCACGCTGTCGAACGATGGGAACTCACTCTCTCCCGGCGATGACCCGAGAGAATCGATGATCAGCCAGTAGGCCCGATTGAACCGGTCGGTGCGGAAGGTCTCCCAGCTGAGATGATCGGGATAGGGATTGCGCGGATGTTGCGCGATAAAACTGTCCACGCTGGCCGATTCGGCGGGCCACCAGCGCAGGTCATGGCCCGACTCCGGTTGCGGCCTGAAGGTGACATCCACTCCGGCCTGCCGGTACAGTGCCACGTAAGACGCGATATCCCGCGCGGGATACAGCGGATCCAGCGCGCCATTCACCATGTAGAACGGGCTGTTGCGCAGGTTCGGGACAAAGAAAGGACCGCCCGTGCCGAGTCTCGGGTTGGTCAGCGCCCCGCCGTGAGCGAGAAAGGCGAGAAAACTCGCGAACCCGGTCGGCATTCTGAACCCGAGGTACAGGGCGCCGAGGCCGCCATCGGAGACTCCCACCACGCTGATCCGGTTCTCGTCAATATTGTAGGTGCGCTTGAGCTCCTCGATCAGACCCAGCAGATTCTCTACCTGGTTGTCACTCCACCACAGCGCACCCCGCCACGCGGATGGATACAGCGCCAGTCCGCCGGCCGGACCAAAGAGACTGAAATCCCACCGGTTGGCCTGGTGCTTGTCTTCCGTCTGGGTTCCGCCATGGAGGTAGAGCCGGAGCGGCATCGGAACTACCGGATCGTAGGTCGAGGGAACCACCAGGACGTAATGATACTTTTCGCCGCTGGGTGTCAGATGTTCGAGGGTCAGGCGTCCTTTGGGAACCCGGGGCGAAAACGGGGGAGCGCTGCGGAGATGACGCAACACCGTATCGGGCTCCGCGCCACTTCCGACAATGGCCTGCTCCGCGGAGCTCAGGGCCCTTGGCGTGAGGGCGTTCCAGAAGGCCTCCACGGCGCGCTCCAGCCCCGGATACCGGCTTCCCTGGTCCCCCTGTGCCGCCGCGGAACGCGCGGCCAGAAGAGTGGCAAGGAGCAGGGTAGCGCGGCCGATTCGGGGCAAAGCTGGTCCTCAGGTTGCAGAGTGATCCTGGTGACCCGAAATATGCCCCGATTCCGACCCCGGTTCCAACCCTGGTGCCGTTGCAGGTTGGCGCGGTGAAGGTGTAACAGAACAGGTCAGCCCGACGTAGAGTGGTCCTACTTCTCATTTCAGGCTCCCCAATGTCACGACTTACCAGGTTCGCGCTTGCCGGCTTGCTGCTCCTCCCCGCGGTGGTTGGAGGAGCCATGCTCCAGAACCGGGCGGACCGGCAGGGAGACCGGCTATTCGACCAGGTTTTCAGCCTGGTTTCGACCCGTTTCGTCGACACGCTCAAGACCGACGAGCTGTATGAGCGCGCCGCGCGGGGCCTGTTGAATGAGCTGAACGATCCCTACGCGACGCTGATCTCGCCCAAGGAAATGGAAGCATTCACAGTCGAAACCGCCGGACGCTACGGCGGCATTGGTCTGTTGCTCGAGGATCATGAAGGGCGCTTTTCGGTCACCCGGGTCTTCCCCAACACGCCGGGCGAACAGGCCGGGGTGCAGGCGGGCGACGTGGTGATGGCCATCGACGGCAAGTCCACCGGTGGATGGGAATTCCAGCAGATCACCGGGAACCTGAAGGGGGAGCCGGGCACCGATGTCACGGTGGATTTCGGCCGGCCCGGGGTCGAGCACTCGATCCAGGTCAAGCTCACCCGCGCCGTCATCCGGATCCCTTCCGTTCCGTTCGCCCTGATGCTCGACAACAAGGTCGGCTACATCCCGCTCCAGCAGTTCAGCGAGCAATCCACCACCGAGGTCCAACAGGCGATTCGCCGGTTGAGCGCGGAAGGAATGCAGTCGCTGATCCTGGATTTCCGCGGTAACGGGGGCGGGTATACCGACCAGGCGATGAACATCGCGAACCTCTTCCTGCCCCGCGGCGTCGAGATCTACAGTGTGCGCAGCCGGGACGGGTCGTCGGAGCGCTACGTCGCCGCGCGGAACCCGATCGTGCCTAGCCTGCCGATGATCGTGTTGACCGACGGCTACTCCGCGTCGGCCACCGAGATCGTCGCCGGCGCGTTGCAGGATCATGACCGCGCCCTGGTCCTGGGCACCACCTCGTTCGGCAAAGGCCTGGTCCAGACCGTTTTCCCGCTGGAGAATGGTTACGTGATGAAGATGACCACGGGGAAGTGGTTGACCCCCAGTGGCCGGTCAATCCAGCGGCCCGACCGCGACGTGGGGGCGGCCCGCCACGAGCTGACCGTGCGTGACACCTCGATGGATTCGCTGGATTCCCGCCCCAGTTTCCACTCCGACGCCGGCCGGATCATTTACGGCGGCGGCGCCATTACCCCGGACGTCATTGTGAAGAGTGATACGGCGAGCACCGGGGACGTGGTGCTGGCGCGCGCGCTGGCTCCTCAGTCGCAGGAGGCCTACCTGGCGCTGTATGACCTGGCGCTGGAACGGCGCGGCAGCGTGCGCCCCGACTTCCAGGTCGATGCCGCGTGGCGCGAGGACCTGTATCGCCGCTTTGCCGCTCGCGGAGTGGTGGTTGACCGCGCGGTGTGGGACGCGGGATCGCATTACGTGGACCGGCTGATCGGAACCCGAATCGCGCTGATGGCCTTCGGGGATTCCACGGCGAAGCGCCGCACGGTGAACGAGGATGCCCAGATCCGCCGCGCGCTGGAATTGATTCGCCAGGGTCGCACCCAGAAGGACTTGCTGGCGCTGGTGGGGAGCAATCGGGGATAAGGAAGTAACGGAAAGTAAAAGCACGTAACTGCAAGTAGGCAAGAGTAGCTGCAATTGGGGTTTACATCTCCTCCTTGCAGTTACTTTCTTTTACGTGCAGGTACTTTCTTTTACTTGCGGTTACTTGTTTTACAGCACCCGCTTCGACGGCGCGATTACGTTCGACACCAGCATCCCGGCCACCAGGGCCACCGCCATCAGGATCATCCTGAAGGCGGTTTCCACACCCGAGACGACCTCTCGATCCAGCAGCGAAGCCAGCGAGGCGTACCCGATGCTCCCGGGCACCAGCAGGAGAATCCCCGGCACCAGGGTGATCGTCGGAGGGCGATCGAGGAACCTTCCATACAGATTGCTGGCCACGCCTACGACCAGCGCGCCAATGAATACCCCCAGCTCGAGGCCCAGCGCTCGAGAGCCGATGCGCCCGCCCGCCACGGCCAGGCCGCCCGCCACGATGATCCATACCGCGTCGCGCGGCTCGGCACGGAGCAGCACCGTGAAGGCCAGCGGTGCCACGACCAGGGCAAGTATGCCGGTCCATTCGGGAAGCGCGACCGGATTTACGATTGACAGCGGGCCGGTGATGGCTACGGCGATTTTGTTGCCGAGCGCCACACCGAACGCGATGACCAGGAAGAGCACGAATGCGCCGGAAAGACGGGCAGTTCCCGACACCAGGTGCCGGGTGGACAACTCCGTCATCGCGATGGTGAGCGTGAGGCCGGGAATCAGGACGATGAGCCCGGCCAGCGTGGCATTGTAGACCGAGTAGGCACCGATCCAATGGCCGGCCATCGCCGCCAGCAGCGAAGCCGCAAACGCGGCCACCGGCTCGAAGACCCGTCCCAGCTCCCGGAGCCGCCCCACCGCCAGGGCCAGCACTCCGATCACCAGGCCGAGCACGGAGGAAACCAGCACCTCTTTCATTCCCCCGCCGAGAAAGCGCGAGGCCGCCGCGGAGGCGATCCCAAAGGCCAGCGTGGTGACGATCCTGGTGTACTGTTCCGGTGAGGCCAGGATCCGATCGATTTCCTCGGAGCCTGCCGCGGGAGTGGTCACTCCGCGGAGCACGGCCTTGGTCACCCGGTCGAGCGACGCCAGCCGACCGAGATCCACACCACCCGGGTCCACCCGGATCAGGAAGGTACGCTGGTCCTCCTGGGGACCGAACGCGGCGAAAATCGAAGTCGGGGTGGTGAAGAACTGGCCCCGAAGTCCCAGCCGGGCAGACGCCTGGTCCATCACTTCTTCCAGCTGGTTCGCGGCGTAGCCGTAGCTGTGTAACGCTCGTCCCAGACGCAGGATAAACCCCACGGCATCGCGCTCGGCGGGAGCCAGGTTGCCGGTGGAGAGCTGCTCGTCTTCGGGAAGGGTCTCTGGCGACATGGTGCCGGATAATCTACTATACCGCTCCGCGCAAACCTTTCCGGAGCCTCCATGCGAAGCCACCGCCTTGTCCTGCTCGTCGCCGGGTTGCTACTGCTCGCCCTTCCGGCCCGGGCCCAGTCTCCCGCTTCCACCGGAGAGTACCCTGGTCTCGAAACCGGGAAGATGTGGACCTTCGATGCCCCGCCGATGGACTACTGGGCCAAGCGCTATGACTTCCATCCCGACCAGGCCTGGCTCGATCACGCCCGGCTGTCGTCGCTGCGGTTCAGCACCGGGTGCTCGGCCTCGTTCGTGTCACCCAACGGATTGGTGATGACCAACCACCACTGTTCCCGGCCTTGCATCGAGTCATCCACCAAGCCGGGTGAAGACCTGCTGGGGGACGGCTTCTATGCGCCCGGCAGGGAGGACGAGCGACCCTGCCAGGGACTCTTCATGGATCAGCTGCAGGAGATTACCGACGTGACCGATAGCGTCACCACGGGGATCGGGGCGGCCACCCTGCCCAACGTTGCGGCTGACCGGAGAGCGGAGGCGATCCGACGGATCGAGGCCCGCTGCAACCAGAGCGTTCCCAACGCGGCGTGCCAGGTGGTTTCGATGTACTCCGGCGGCCAGTACAAGCTGTATCGCTTCCGCCGGTTCAGCGATATCCGCCTGGTATTCGCGGTGGAATCCCAAACCGGGTTCTTCGGCGGCGACCCCGACAACTTCACCTATCCCCGATACGACCTGGATCTTTCGATCGTGCGGGTCTACGAGGACAACAAGCCGGCCAACACTGAATACTTCCGCTGGAGTCCCAATGGCTCGAAGGAAGGAGACCTGGTGTTCGTCACCGGCAATCCCGGTTCCACCGGCCGGCTCAACACGATGGCCCAGATGCAGTACCTGCGCGACGTCCAGTACCCGGCGCAGCTCGATCAGCTGGCGCGGCAGATCGCGGTGTACCAGCAGTTGTCCGCGCTGAGCGAGGACCGGGAAAAGGCGCTGCGCAACACCATCTTCGGCCTGCAGAACACTCAGAAGGCCATCGGGGGGTATCAGTCAGGTCTGCTGGATCCCCAGCTGATGGCGCAGAAACGCGAGTGGGAGCGGAGCTTCCGGGCCCGGGTGGCCGCGAACGCGGGATTCCGCCAGCGCTATGGCGGAGCCTGGGCCGGCATCGAAACCACCCGCGCGGCGATCAAAGCCATCGATGTGCGGCGGCGTTACCATGCCTTCGGCGCCTACGGCAGCCGGATGCTCACCATGGCCGGCATCCTGGTGCGCGGGCCGGTCGAGATGGCCAAGCCCGACTCGGCCCGGCTGGTCGGCTACCGCGAGGCCAACAAGGCGGGGTTGGAGCGGGTGCTCAACTCCACGACTCCGGTTGATCCGGAGCAGGAAGTTCGGCTGCTGGCGGCGTATTTCACCGCGATGAAACGGGAGTTGCCCGCCACCGACCCGGTGCTGACTGCGGCACTGGCCGGGCGGACGCCGGAGGCGGCGGCCCGGGAGATGATTGCCGCGTCCAACCTGAGGATGGCTGACGGGCGCAAGACGCTGATGGACGGTGGTGCCGCCGCCATCGCGGCTTCCACCGATCCGTTCATCAAGCTGGCCCGGGTAATCGATCCGCTGGAACGGGTCCTCGCTAAACGGGTGGCTGATCTGAACAACCAGGAAGCGCGCTACAACGAGCAGGTCGCCCGGGCGCTGTTCGCGGTGTTCGGCAACAGCGTGGCGCCCGACGCGACCTTCAGTCTTCGGATCTCGGACGGCGAGGTGAAGCGCTACCCGCTGAACGGGACCTATGCCCCGGCCTTCACCACGTTTTACGGGTTATACGACCGGCACAATTCCTTTCCCGGTGAGGAGCCGTGGAGCCTGACCCGCCGGTGGAGCGAGCACCGGGACTCGCTCGACCTGAGCGTGCCGTTCAACGCGGTGTCCACGGCGGACATCATCGGTGGAAATTCCGGGAGCCCGGTGATCAATCGCGAAGGCCAGGTGGTGGGCCTCATCTTCGACGGAAACATGGAGATGCTGCCCAACCGGTTCCTGTTTACCGAGAAAGTCGCGCGGTCGGTCTGGGTGGATTCCCGCGGCATCATCGAGGCGCTGAGAAAGGTGTATGGCGCCAAGGTCCTGGCGGACGAGTTGGAAGGCAAGAGCTAGCGTTCAGGCAAGCCAATTCCATGAAAGCACGAAGCGAGGAAATCACGAAGAGGAATGTGACACAAAGGAACCGCTGGTACGTCCGATAGGGAATCCATAACGAGGCACCCTGATGAATCGCTCGGCCCAGGCTTTGACCGTGTTGCTGGTTTGCGCCTCAGTGCTTCACGCCCAGGGCACCCAGCGGGCCGATTCTCTTTCCAATCGCGGGGAAGTGGCGCGCGAACGGGGAGATACCAACGGCTACCGGGTCAACATGGAGCTGGCTGCGGCCGCCATGCCGGAGCGGCACCCCAACCGGCCCTTCGTGCAGTACAACGCCGCGCGCGGTAACGCCATGATGGGCCGGGCACCGGAGGCGGCGGAGTGGCTGGGCCGGATGCTGTACGAGAACATCGAAGGCCTGATGCTCTGGTACTCCAGCCAGGATCCGGCGTTTGACCGGATCCGTTCCAGCGCCGACTATCGCGACGTCATCGAACGCTCCGAGTCCCTGACCCTCAGAGTCACTCCGATTGCAGGATCGTTGTTTCTCCTGGAAGGAGCGGGAGGAAATTCCGTGGTCTCGACCGGGGCCGATGGCTCCCTGCTGGTGGATGCGGGGTACGAGCCGGGAGGCCGGGCGATTGCCCGCGCGCTCGCGGGCATGGGGGCCAGGCCGCCCCGCTGGATCATCCTGACCCACGCCCACGAAGACCACGTCGGCGGTGTGCCCGCGGTCGGTCCGGCGGCGACCGTGCTCGCCCATCCCGAGGCCATTCGCCAGATGCAGGAGCCGCAGGAATTCATCACCGGCGTCACCGCCCCTGCCAAGCCGTTTGCCGCCACCATCGATCCGGTGCTCTCCACCCGGACCATTCTCAACAACGGAGACAGCGTCGAGATCATCCCGCTTCCGGCGCACTCCGGCGGCGATCTCGTGGTCTGGTTCCACCGGGCCAGAGTGCTGGACACCGGCGACAACTTCCTGCCCGGCGCCAATCCATTCCTCGAGCTGGGCGGGATCCGCGATATCGAAGGGTACCTCCGGCAGGTTGGCGACCTGATTGCCCGGCTGGATCCCGCGACCAGGGTGGTGCCGGGCCACGGCCCGGTGACATCGCTCGCCGCTTTTCGCGCGATCTACCAGAAGACCCGCGATGGGGTGGCCTTTGTCCGAGAGCGGAAAGGGGCGGGAATACCGCTGGAGACCATCAAGCAGGAAGCCCTGGCCCGCGGCCTCCCCGGGCCCTGGGTCGAGCGGGCGTATCGTAGAATCAACTAGTCGGCCGGTCGGTCAGTCGGTCAGTCGGTCAGTCGGTCAGTCGGTCAGTCGGTCAGTCGGCCGGTCGGTCAGTAGACAGTTCCCTCTCCCTCAGCGGGGATTGGAAAGGCCTTTCGAAATGGCCTCGTACAGCCGCCAGGTCAAGCGGCTAGCGCTCTCGCGCTGGGATTCCAGTTGCTCGCTCTCCTCTCGCCCGATGAACTCCAGGTCCTTTGCGAATCTGAGTATCACTTGAACTTCGGCAAGAGATCCCATCGAGATATTGAGGTAACGTCGAAACTCCCTTCCTCCTCTCTTTACCACGCCTTCGGCAATGTTCAGGGAAGCCGAAGTTGCAGCGCGCCGAATCTGCGCAGAGAGTCCGAACATCTCGCGTTTGGGCCAGTGCTCAGTGGACCGATAGACTCTCAGACCCAGATCGTAGCACTTCTGAAACGCCTGGAGATCGTCAAAGGGGGCCATGCGTCAATGTAAAGGCAGGTCTCTGAAAGCCTGGTACCATTCCAGCGCTTCCACTAATCATTCGAACGCTGATCCTGCGTCTGGCCGTCTGGCCGACTGGCCGACTGGCCGACTGGCCGACTGGCCGACTGGCCGTCTGGCCGCCCGGTTGTGCTCTTGCGCACAGCCTCCAATTCCCGCCAAGGTAAGATTGCGTCCGGACGGTCCAGTACGACGATGGCCGAATCCTGATCGGCAACTCTAATGGCGGGCGGTACTTCAATGACTTATCTGGCGCGTGGTGCGGCGGCGTTGGCGGCGGTGCTGGTGCTGGGGTGCGCGACCAATCCGGTGACCGGGAAGAGCGAGCTGGCCCTGGTCTCCGAGTCCCAGGAGATCCAGATGGGGCAACAGGCGGCGCAGGATGTCGCCAATACCATCGGGTTATACCAGGATCAACAGGTCCAGAACTACGTCTCGGCCATTGGCAAGAAGCTGGCTGCGGGATCCGAGCGGCCTTCGCTGCCCTGGGAATTCCACGTGGTGGACGATCCCGCGGTAAACGCGTTTGCCCTTCCGGGCGGATTCATCTACGTGACTCGCGGCCTCATGACCCACATCGACTCCGAGGCCGAGCTTGTTTCGGTGATGGGCCACGAGATCGGCCACGTCACTGCCCGCCACTCGGTGCAGCAGATCAGCCGGTCGCAGGTGGCCCAGCTCGGCTTGGGGATCGGGAGCATCCTGTCGCCCACCGTAGCCAAGTATGCCGGTGTGGCCAGCAGCGGACTGGGCCTGCTCTTTCTCAAGTTCAGCCGGGACGACGAAAGCCAGGCTGACGCGCTGGGGTTCCGCTACGCCCTGGCCGGCGGCTATGACGTGCGCGAGATGCTGGACGTGTTCCGCATGCTGCAGGCGGTGACTGATGCCTCGGGCGGGGGCGGGACCCCCCAGTGGCTGGAGACGCACCCGGATCCGGGGAACCGCCTGGCCGTGACCCAGCGGCGGCTCGACAGTCTGCATACCAGCCTCGCCGGAAAAGTCGTGGGCCGGGATGAGTTTCTCCAGGTGGTCAACAACATGACCTACGGGGAGAATCCCCGGCAGGGCTTCTTCCGCGGCACCCTGTTCCTGCATCCCGATCTCCGCTTCCAGATCGAGTTCCCCTCGGGATGGAAGACCCAGAACCAGACCGCATCGGTCGCCGCGATGAGCCCGGGCCAGGATGCCATCATTCAACTCACCGTGGCCGGAAACCAGGCGCCGGATGCCGCGAACACCGCATTCACCAGCCAACAGGGCGTTCAGGTGGTGCAGACCGGTCGCACCTCGGTCAACGGCAGTTCGGCCGTCACCACGGTCTTCGATGCCCAGACCGACCAGGGCGTCATTCGCGGCCGAGTCACCTTCTTCTCGTTCGGCGGAAGTACCTACCAGATTCTGGGATATACGCCCGCGACGAAATTCTCCGGGTACGAC
>JBDTTZ010000091.1:0-2136 GCA_040008015.1 Gemmatimonadota bacterium | reverse complement strand
TGATCTTCGAGACCGACGGCACCAGGGTGACGACCTACCGGTCGGGCCGGATGCCGGAGGTCGAATACGTGGAGGGATGCAGCTGAGTATGAAACTCCTCCACATCATCAGCAGCATCATTGTGCTCGCCGCGGGCGCGGGGGCGTTCCTCCGAGCCCGCGGTGGTGGTGAACGTCGGCGACCCCGCTTCTACTACCTGGTGCGGGAGCAAAACGGCGCCGCCACGGTGGAGTACCTGGCGCAGGGCAGCTCGCAGGTGTCGGCGGAATGGCTCGATCCGGGTCCGCAGGATTCCACGACCATCACCAACATCGCGCTGCACCGGGGACGGATGGAGGGCGGGCGGTACCTGTTGCTGGGCGAGAGGGTGGCGCTCGACGTTCAGACGCTCAAGGCCTACCCGGTCAGGGAGCCCGACGGCGCCTACCCCAATCAATTCAAGACGCCCATCTCGTTCTCCCCCGACCGGACCAGCTTCGTCCGGTTCGGCTCCGGCGAATCGCCGGAGAACAAGCCGGTGTTCATCGTCTTTGATTTTGCCGGGGATACCTCGTACACCCTTCCGGTGGACCGCTCGGTCATGCGGTACAACAGTTGGGAGGAGATGGACCGGGCCTGGTTCGATCACTATTTCGAATGGAAGCCCGGGGCCGGCGGGCACGACCGGCTGGCGGTACGGCAAGGCGTCGTTCCGCTCCCCTACAAGGGCCAGCTCAGCATCGACCAGTACGACAGCACCTACATCGAGTACAACCTGCTGCCGGTGAAGCCCGAGATGCAGGAGATCGTGGTGAGTTTCATCGCGAAGGAGTTCGGAGGGAAGCGGCAGCCACTGGCGCAGTACAGTACCACGCCGTCGCTCCTGGTGGGCGAAGATACGGTGTCCGTGCTGCTGCACGAGGGCCAGGTCGGGGTGTTCATGGACCGGGGAGGAACCCCCAGATCATCCGGGATATCGCCGGACGATTTGACACCATGCTGGCAACAAGGCAGTATGACAAAGTGTTCCTGCCTTAGGAGGCCACATGATCACGACCAGCATACCCGAACTGGGGTCAATCTCCCGGCCAGCCACCTCGTTCCGGGGCTTGCTCAAAGCCAGGATAAACACGCTGGCGAGCTCGGCACGAGCGATCGCTTACGCGGCGTGGCGCTGGGCGCGCGGACATGCGAACTGGTTCTGGCTGGCGCTGGCGGCGATACTGGGCCTGATCTACATCTATGTTCTCCTATTCTCGTCCTCACCGAGGTGGCACTAGGGCACATGGTGCCATGAATCCGGCCGATACCGGACAACAGGAGATCACGATGCCTCCTCGCAAGGCGACAACACCGAAGGAATATCTCGACGGATTGCCGGACGAGACCCGCAAGACGTTGACGAAGGTGCGCCAGCTGGTCAACAAGCACCTTCCCGAGGGCTACAGAGAAACCATGGCTTATGGGATGATCGGCTGGGGAGTTCCGCTTTCCCGGCTGCCCAAGACCTACAACGGCCTTCCCCTCTGCTATGCCGGGCTGGCGGCGCAGAAAAATTACAACTCGTTGTACCTGCTGGCGGCCTACGGTGATCCGAAACAGAGGGCCAGGCTCGAGCAGGGTTTCAAGAAGGCGGGAAAGAAACTGGACATGGGGAAATCCTGCATACACTTCAGAACCGTCGAAGACCTTCCTCTCGACACCATCGCCGAAGTCGTGGCGAGCATTCCAGCCGAGAAGTACATCAAGGCGTATGAGGATTCCCGGAAGCAGCGGGCCAAGCGGTGAGGCCTCCGCCCCCATAGTGGGGAATATCGATCCCACTGCTGAGAAAACCGTCACCCAAAAACCGCGAGACGGCGCAAATAAGCGGGAACCAGCAAGTCCGAGCCTAAATGAGGCCTCCGCCCCCATAGTGGGGAATATCGGTCGCCCCGCTTCGAAAACCGTCACCGAAAAACCGCCGCACCGACGCAAAATAAGCGGGACCAGGAAGTCCAAGCTGCCAGAATGAGGCCTCCGCCCCCATAATGGGGAATATCGCGCCAGCAGGGTCCGGTTCCGTCATCGAAACACCGCGCATGGTAACCCGAAAATCCGGAGATTCCGGCTTGAGTTGCGGGGAGGGCGGTGTACCTTTGAGCCGACCTCCCCATT
>JBDTTZ010000090.1:0-2432 GCA_040008015.1 Gemmatimonadota bacterium | reverse complement strand
CGCCGTCGATCCGGTAGCGGACCCGGATCTCGTGCTCGAACGGCTCGATGTGAATATCGCTGGCGCCCCGTTTCACCGCGTCGGTCAGGAGGCCGTTGATCAGCTTCACCACCGGCGCGTCGTCGATCTGCGCCTGGCTGGCCGCCTCCTCTTCCTGCTCCTCGACCACCTCGACATCGTCGAGGCCTTCCATGTCCTTGAGCAGGGTCTGCAGCTGCTGGTCGCCCGATTCGTAGTGCTTCTCGATCAGGACCCGCAGGGTGTATTCGCCGGCGATGACCGGGAAGAGATCGTACCGGGTGATGAACTTGAGGTCTTCGATCAGGCCGGTATTGGTCGGTTCGGCCATCGCCACCGTGAGGGTCCGACCTTCGCGCTTGAGCGGGAGCACCACGTGCTTGCTGGCAAACTCGCCGGGAATCAGCTTGATGATCTTGGGGTCGACCTCGAAGCGTGAGAGGTCCACCGCCGGCATGCGGTACTGGCGAGCGAGGACCTTGGTGACCTCGATCTCCTGCACCATGCCCATTTTCACCAGGACGTATCCCAACCGGAACCCGGTCGACTTCTGTTCCGTGAGCGCGTGACCCAGCTGCTCCCTGGTGATCAGGTTTTCACGGATCAGGATGTCGCCGAGCCGATCATTGCCGGCCGCTACGGTCGCCATGCGCTCAAATTGTCCGGAGAATGAAGAATGACAAGAACTTAGACCCTCTCTAAAGCTACGGTCTGGAGGGGGAGCGTGCAATAGGTAGCGGTGGCAGGTCGGCCTCCGCGCCCGACCAATTCCCGGGGATTTCATCTCCCGGTCGGGCACAGAGGCCCGACCTACCCCTAGTGGAATGCAATCCGTTGGCGAATCGCGTCTACCATTCGTTGGCTAACTCCCGGTACCTGAACCAGATCGGCTTCCGATTGGAAAGAACCATGCCGGGTCCGCCAGGCGACGATGGCGATCGCGCGGGAGGGCCCTATCTGGGGGAGGTGCTCCAGCTCGGCAGCGGTGGCGGTATTGACGTTGAGGACGGAAGGACGTCCTTCCGTCCTTCCGTCCCTTGAGGTCCCGGAGAAGCTCAGATACGGCCCCAACACCTTCAGCAACCCTTCCCCGATACCGGGCACCCGGTCCAGCCCCTCGAGGCTTCCGAAGGCTCCGTTGCTGTCCCGGTCAGCCACGATACGCTTGGCCAGGCTCAGCCCCACCCGGGGCAGCCGGGCCAACGCCTGGGCCGAGGCTCGATCGGCGTCGATCCGCTCGCCGGGCCTGAGCGGCTCCAGCGCGGCGATGGCGGCGTGGGCCTGGGCCCTGGGGGAGCGGTCGGAACCGTCATCAAGAATGTGGATGTCTCCCGGCGCGGCGCCGGGGCGGGTAATCAGGTAGCGAACTCCCTGGCCCGCCACGGCGAGGCCGAGGAGAAGCAGGAGGGCTCGGCGCTCGGAGGGCATGTGACAGGATAGCGCCGGGAAGGCTGTTGCTAGGTATCCCGATCACCCGGTGTCGGCGCCAAAAACTGCAAGGTTGTCACCCCGAACCCGAGCGGAGCGAAGGAAACACCGATTTGTGTTCCAGTTGTGGCTAGGCCTGAAATCGCAGTACCGGTTCACCCTTCCACAGGAAGGATTGAAGATTGCCGATTGACGCGCAACAGTTACTTTCGCTCTGCACGAGATTCTTCGCGACACTCGGAACGACAGCCCTACTTCACCCCGCGCAGCACTGCCACCGCCACGTCCCCCACGATCTTGAGACTCTCCGCACTCACATGGTCCGGCGTGTCCCCCGGGCCGTGCCAGTAGGTATTACCGGGGCCGTAGCTGAAATCGATGACGTCGATCGCGCTGACTCCGGCCTTCTGCAGCGGAATGTGATCGTCGGTGATGGCCCCGCCGGATGTCCGGGGGAAATACGCCGAGTAGCCGAGCGCCTCCGCGGTGGACCATACTCGATCCACCACTTCAGGCGCGCCGATACTGGAATATGCTTCCGGCGGCAGCTGGAGGTCCTTGTCGCCCACCATGTCGAACAGGACGGCAAACGCGGGCGCGGCGCCCGGCGGCCGGTGTGCGATGTAGTAATAGGTGCCGATCAGCACATCCGCGCTGTCGGCGAAGACTCCGTAGTCCTCGCCATCGACCAACAGCAGGTCCACCCCGATTCCCGGGGGCAGGGGGTGCGCCTTCAACGCATCGGCGACTCCGAGCAGCACGGCCACGCCGGAAGCGCCGTCGTTCGCGCCGGCGATTGGCTTGCTGTAGTCCATGTTGTTGTCGGGCCCAGTGGCCGGCCGGGTGTCCCAGTGCGCCAGGTAGAGCACCCGTTTCGGAGCGGCCGGATTGAAACGGGCCACGAAGTTCCGGAGCGGGATGGTGTCACCTCTCAGGGTGACGTGATTCCATGCCTGAACGATGACCGTGTCGGCCCGCACCCGGAG
>JBDTTZ010000089.1:0-12309 GCA_040008015.1 Gemmatimonadota bacterium | reverse complement strand
TTTTGTCACACCCCCATCCCACCTTCGCTCCATCACCCAATGGAGCCGCCCATGCCCATCCTTCGCGACCTGGCCCTGGCTATCCGCACCGGAGAGCCGGTACACCAGGGAAACCTGACCATGATCCCGCTCTACGGTCCCGCCCTGCTCGAGCCGGACTACCTGACGCTCGGCGAATCGCTCGAGACCGGCCTGGTCTCGATCACCGAAGCATCGGAAGCCGGTTCGGTACCCCAGCTCCGAGCCGAAAACCGGGGTCCGCGCCCGGTCCTGCTGGTGGATGGTGAGGAGCTGGTCGGGGCCAAGCAGAACCGAATCCTCAACCTCAGCATCCTGCTTCCCGGACACCGGGTGACCGACATTCCGGTCTCCTGCGTCGAACAAGGTCGCTGGGGATATCGCAGCCGCCACTTCAGCGATTCCGATAACCCCCTCTACCCCTCGGCCCGCCGCCAGAAGGTGGCGGACGTGAGTCTCTCCATCCAGCACGGCGACCGCGTCGCCAACCAGTCGGCGCTCTGGTCCGATATCGAAAGGAAACGCCGCCGGCACGGGACGGCCTCGGAGACCGGGGCCATGGGAGACATCTACCAGAGTCAGCATGCCCGGATCCGCGACTACCTCCAGGCCTTCAGCGCGCGGCCGGAGCAGACCGGCGCGGCCTTCGGCTTGAACGGCAGGGTGAGAGGGATAGAGCTCTTCGACTCTCCCCGGACTCTCGCTACTTACCTGCCGAAGCTGGTTCGGAGTTGGGGATTGGATGCGCTGGAACAGGAACGGGGCCGGGATGAGCCGGTCCCCGCCTGGGAAGTCTCGACCGCGCTCGCGCGCCTGGCCGAGGTGGAGGTGAGGCGGTTTGATTCGATAGGATTGGGCGAGGATCTGCGATTTGGAGGGGCTAAGGAGCCAGGGGCGGCGCTGGTCTACGAGGGTAGGGTGGTGCATTTGGTGGCGTTTGTGTAGGCCTGTGAATCGCGTGAGGGTATTGGGCTTCTCGAGGAATTCCACCACCCCATCGGATGGGTGAAACCCTGGCGCAGGGTCGTCCGTGAGGGCGACCCGTGGGCAGGTGGGTGGATTAGCGGTTCCCCTTCTCATGGTCGGGCGGGGACGCCCGACCTACGGGGACAGCGGGTTGGGGCTGTCGGCCGGGCACACGTTCGCTGCGCTCAGTGCAGGCTCCGGCCCGACCTACAGGCTAGGGCGTCAGGCCAGAAATGTCACACCCCATCCCCACATTCATCCCACCAAGCCCGGAACCTCTCCGGGCTATTGCCACCCCTCGCGTTAGCCCAGCGCAGGAGACATACTACCCCTATGGAAACCAGTCCCTCGTTGCGGCTTTCCAAGTCCCGCTTTGTGGCAGGATCGCAGTGTCATAAGCTGCTCTGGCTCAAGGTGCACGAGCCGGCCGCTGTCGAGCTGCAGCCGGACAAGGTGCTCCAGGACCGCTTCGACCAGGGCGCGATCGTGGGAGCCCTGGCGCGGGAGCGGTTCCCCGGTGGAGTCCTGATCGACCTCCCGCACAATGCCGTCGCCGAGCGGCTTGCCAGTACCCAGGCGGCGATCGATGCCGGTGCGCCGGCGATCTTTGAAGCCACCTTCGTCGCCGACGACACCTTTGTCGCGGTGGATATCCTGGAGCGCATTTCCGGAGGCTGGCGGCTGATCGAGGTCAAGTCGACCTCCTCCCAGAAAGAGCAGCACGTCGAGGACGCGGCGATTCAACTCTACGTGGTTCGGGCCTGCGGTCTTCAGGTGACGGCGGTTGAGATCATGCACCTGAACAAAGAATTCCGTCACCCCGACCAGGGCGACTTGTTCTGCCGGACCGATGTTACCGTGGACGCCGAGGCGGCACTCGGTGCTATACCGGCCGAGATTCGTAACCAGATGGCGATGCTGCCGGGCGATATGCCCGAGGTGACGATTGGTGCTCACTGCGCCGATCCCTGGGACTGCGCCTTTCACGACCGCTGCTGGCCGAATGATCGGGACCATATCGCGAAGCTCTACTACATCGGCAAGAAGGCCTACGATTTCATGGCGAAGGGGGTGCAGAGCCTGCACGATCTTCCACCCAACCATAAATGTCCCGCCGCCGCCCAGCGGCAGCTCAAGTCCATTCGCGAGGAACGGATCATAGTCGAGCCAGGACTGTCCGAGGCACTCGCCGCCTTTGACGGACGGCTCGGCTTCCTCGATTTTGAGACGGTCGCGCGAGCGGTTCCAGTCTGGAATGGCCTGGGGCCGTGGGGTCAGTCAACCGCCCAATTCAGCTACCATGCGTTGCAGGCTGACGGCAGCTACTCGCACGCCGCGTGGCTGGCGGAAGGTCCGGTGGATCCCCGGCCGGCTATTGCCCAGGCGTTGGTGGCGGCGACCGCCGGGGAAGACAAGATCGTTATGTACTCGCCGTTCGAGCGGCGCTGTATCCGCGAGCTGCAAGTCTCGGTTCCGGCCTTGAAGGACGAGTTGGCGGAGTTGGAAGCCAAGCTGATTGACTTGTTGCCGGTGTTGCGGGAGAACGTCTACCACCCCGACTTCCGGGGCAGCTTCAGCATCAAGGCGGTCCTCAATCCGCTGGTCCCCGAGTTGAGCTACAACGACCTGGTGATCGTGGACGGGCAGACCGCGAGTGTCGAGATCGCCCGGTTGCTGTTCGTCGCGCAGAGGATTCCGCCCCAGGAGCGGGAGAGGATCCGGCAGGACCTGCTCGACTACTGCAAGCAGGACACCTGGGCGATGGTAAAGCTGCTCGAACGCCTCCGCCGCCTGGCCTCGGGCGAGACGGCCATTCTGCACCTGGTATGACGGGCTCAACCATTAGGTTGTCATCCCAGCGAAGTGAGGGATCTCAAGGGTCGGGCAGCGCCCTCGGAATGACAGCTATCCGGAGCTGACAGCCCATGTCCTCCCCTAAAACCGCCCGCTGGCTCGACCTCATCGCTTTCCTCCTTTCCCACCGCTACCCGGTGACCCGGGAAGACATCTACATCAACGTCAACGGCTACCTCGATGAACCCCCTCCCCCCGACGGGGGGAGGGGGCAGGGGGTGAGGGGAGAAGGGGGCAGGGGGGATGAGG
Organism: Gemmatimonadota bacterium; assembly: GCA_040008015.1. Lineage (GTDB taxonomy): Bacteria > Gemmatimonadota > Gemmatimonadetes > Gemmatimonadales > GWC2-71-9 > DASYPP01. Next base: position 9,222 of record JBDTTZ010000089.1, on the reverse strand, counting down.
TAGTTCGCCGCAAGTTCGAGCGCGACAAAGACGAGCTGCGTGCCCTTGGCATCGAGATCGAAACCGTCCCCATCCCCGATGCCGCCGGCGACGAGCCCGCCACCGGCTACCGCCTCCGTCCCGGCGCCTTCTATCTCCCTTACCTGGAGTTGCACCAGGCCAACCGGGTCATGGAGCGCCCCTACCAGGGAGTGGCGTCCATCGCGGTCTCCCGCGCCGACCTGGAGATTCTCGATCGTGCCACCCAGCTCGTCGCCCAGCGCACCGAGTCTCCCCTTGGCGCAGCCGCGGCGTCGGCTCGCCGCAAAATCGAGTTCGATCTCCCGCTCCCCCAGGGAGCCGTGGAGCGGGTACTTGCTGCTCCGCTGGATAACGAGGGAATCCGGGCACTGGAGGTCCTCCAGACGGCGGTGGCCGACCGGGTGGCGGTGAGCTGTCATTATCACTCGATCGGGCGGAACCAGGAGGACAAACGATCCATCGAGCCGTACGGGCTCTTCTTCAGTTGGGGACGTTGGTATTGCGTCGCCCGTGCCCGGGACCGTGAAGCCTTGCGGGTCTTTCGGGTAGACCGAATGGCCGAAGCCGCGACCGAAAAGGGGAAACAGGCGAGCTTTGAGGTTCCCGACGGCTTCTCGATTCGGGCGTACGTCGGGCGGGCGCCGTGGGAACTCTCCGAGGCGGAGCCGACGACAGTGCGGGTCCGGTTCGCCTTTCCCGAATCACGCTGGGTGATGGCGCAGGGGGTGGGGCAGGTGGTCGATGCACTGCTGGACGATGGCGGCGCCGTCCTCGACTTCGCCGTGCGCGACCAAAACCCTTTCCTCCGCTGGTTGCTCACCTTCCGGAAACAGGCGGAAGTGCAGTCTCCTCCGGAGATCCGCAACGAGTTGGGCCGGCTCAGGCGCCAGGTCTCGAAACTCTACGCCGCGACGAGCCGATGAGTACCAACGAACAATTCAACCGGATTGTCGGCTTGGTGGCCGAGGTGACGAAGCAGGAGCGCCAGGGCTCGGAATCGGTCGCACTGGACACCCTTGCCGAGCGATTCGGGACCACCCGGAAACAGATCGAGGCCGACATTCGAACCCTCACCCTGCTGGGTGACGATCCGGACGCCGACTGGTTGCTGTCGTTGAATGTGTGGCAGGAGGGAGCCGAGGTTTCCATCAGCAGTGGCGGCCCCTACCAGCGACCGCTGCGTTTGACCGCGGAAGAGTTGATGGCCATCCAGCTGGGGCTCGCGGATGTGGGCGATGAAGCCACCAGCCTGAGCTTGGGCCTGGCGCAGGTGCTCCAGACATCCGCACCGGTACGTCATGCCGTGGCCGGCCGCGGCCGGGTCGTGCCGTCGGTCAGCACCCTGTTCCGCGAGGCGATCGGCAATCGCAACAAGGTGGAGATCAAGTACGCCGGCGAGCGGACCCTGGGCGGAATCAACCGGGTGATTCACCCGTATCAGCTGCTGGAGCAGCAGGGGCACACCTACGTCGTCGCCTGGTGCGAGCTGGCGGATGGATGGCGCCACTTCAGGGCCGACCGGATCATCGATGCCCTGCTCTCTGATGACCACTATGCGCCGCGGGCTGATTTCCAACCAGCCGGCGACAGTTTCTCCGTGCCGCCTGAAGGCGTGACGCCGGTCGAAGTGCGATTCTCACCCGCTATCGCGCGCTGGCTCCGGGAACGGCATCCGGAGGCAGTGTCTCAAGCTGATGGAAGTGTGGTGGTGACCTACCTGGTCGCGAGCCCGGAATGGCTGGTGCGGCACGTGCTGCAGTATGGTGCGGAGGCGGAGGTCATTGCCCCGGCATCATTTCGCAAGATGATGCGGCAGCAGGTGGGGTAGCGGAGGGTGAGAGGTAGTGCGCGAAGCGGTCCAGACCGTCCCAGTGCAGCCGCTAACCCGGGAGATCTTGCCGGTCAGTGAACCACGGTAGCGGTTCCCCTCTCCATTCATGGAGCGGGGTAAGGGGGTGAGGTGGGGGAAGGGGAACCCAACCGTCCCCTTGACCAGATTGGTCAACCTGGCCAGTTTCCGCCCAGGAGGTGGCCATGCCGAAGAAACCGGTGGTCCGTGAAGTGGTCAGCCTGTACAATGCCAAGACGCACCTCTCGAAGCTGGTCGATCGGGCGGCCGCCGGCGTGGAGATCGTAATCGCAAAGTCGGGGCGGCCTCGCGCCCGGCTCGTCCCCATCGACGACACCAGGCCGTTGCGAGTGCCGGGGAAGGGAAAAGGAAAATGGCGGGTGGGCCGCCGCTTTGACGCGGCGTTGCCGGAAGCGTTGCTGGAAGACTTCGATCACCCCCGATGAACCTGCTGTTGGATACCCCCGCGCTGATCTGGTGGGACGAAGGACGCCGGTTACCCGCGGCGACCCGTCGCGCGATCCAGGAGGCGGAGACGGTGTATGTCAGCGCGGCGTCCGCCTGGGAGATCGCCATCAAGACCAGCCTCGGCCGGCTGAGACCCCGGCGGACGCTGGCCCAAGCCATCGCCGATTCCGGCTTCACCGAGCTGCCCATCACGATCGCCCACGCCGAGCTGGTGGCCAGTCTCCCACCCCACCATCGTGATCCCTTCGATCGCATCCTCATCGCCCAGGCACAATCGGAGGATGTTCCGATCGTGACCCGGGATCCAGCATTCTCCGCGTACCACGTCCGGGTGATCGCTATCTAGCGGGGGCTGATCTGAGGTGCGACCGAGGTCGGCCCCTTTCTCCGGTGGAGAATCTCGTGAAGAAGAATCGCAAGATCCCAACCTCCAAACTCCTGGGAGACAGGGCAGAGGAGCTGTTCGAGGCGGCGAGGCGAGTTTCGGAGATGGCGTATTGTCCCTATAGCCATTTCCATGTTGGTGCAGCCGTACTCACCTCAGACGGTGGGATATTTGCCGCACCCAATATCGAGAACGCCTCGTATAGCGTAACGATCTGCGCCGAGCGCAATGCCGCGGCCCAGGCCGTGGCTGCCGGCCAGAAGTCCATCGTCGCGATTGCGCTCTATACCCGAACGGCGACTCCATCCACTCCATGCGGAGCGTGTCGGCAATTCCTGTCGGAGTTCAATCCCCGGATGGAGGTCCACTGCATCTCGGATAGGGATGAGGTGCTGCGGTTCACCCTGGACGAGCTGCTGCCGAACGCGTTCGTGATCAGCTTGTAGGGGCCGACCTGAGGTCGGCCCCTTTTTCTCCCGTGCCTGGCGGCACGGCGGTGGATTTCTTGAGATCGCGTTCTATCGATGTTGCGCCCCTGGCGGGGCGCTTTCGAGTCGCATTCCCTACAGCGGCCGAAAAAACCCGCTCCAACCACAGGCCAGCAATGCCACAAGACTGCTGAAGGTCAGAATCCGGGCCAGCGATCGAGTCATGGGTTCTCCGTTTTCAACCGGAATCAGCCGAAGGGGTCTGGTACTCCTCCAATGTGCGGCCGGAGAGTGAACTCGGCCAGAGGGCATCACCAAGACAGCAACAAAAGGTCTAAGGACTGAGGGCTGAGGACTCAATGGATCCTCAGTCCTCAGTCCTCAGCTCAGTCCTCAGTCCTCAGTCCTTAGTCCTTAGTCCTTAGTCCTTAGCTGTCCCCCGCCGCGTCACCAACCCCGCCACCAGCCCGATCCCGAACATATGGATGAACAGGCCCTTGGCCAATCCCGTCCCCATTTTGATCCCCTTGGTATGCCAGGCAGAGAGGGGAAGGACCACCTGGTACATCACGACATAGACCACGATTCCATATAGGATCCCGTACAGCCACGGCCGGCGCGCGAGCTGAGGCAGTTGTCGGCTGGCCAGGTAGTAGGTCGTCATCACGCAGGTCGCGATGAAGTAGTGCACGGTGATTCCCAGCAGCGCTGTGCCGGCGCCGCCATCGTAGGTCGCCTTGCCCAGCAGTCCACCGGCGACCGATTGGAGTACCGAAACCGGGCCCCGCCCATCGAGTGCGGTCATGATGATTGCCCACAGGATGTCGATGGTGCCGATGGCCAGGCCGCCGAGGAGGATGGTGCCAAGAGGGGAGAGAGCCGGGCGCGCCGCCGGTCCTGGATTGGTCACGTTTGCCTTACCGGGTTGGGGGATCGGTGTGGGGACGATGGTTCCGGGTCTTACAACACATCATGATATTTGATCCCCTCTCCATTCACGGGAGGACCTTAGCTTCCCACCCGCCACTGCACCACCCGCGGCACATCATCCTCATCCACCACCACTGCCCACATCTTTCCCCTCTTGACGATCATCGGCGCCAACTGCCGCCACGGCCCTACGCGCCTCGGTGTGTGCATCCCTCCGAGGTACCGTCCATTGGGGTCGAATACGTCGAATGTCGTCCCCGTCGGCTCCGGTGTCATCGCATACACATAGCCGGAGTCATCCACCAGCACCCGCTCCAGCACCGGTTTGACCCTGGGGATCCGCCCCTCATCAAATGACGCACCCTCGGCAACCTTCCGTACCAGCGCGATAGCCGAATCCCGCTCGGCGCCCGTCACCGGCACCCCTGCGCTCTCCTTCCGGATGATCCGCACCGTGTCGCCCTTCATGTTCAGTTGGGTCAACTGGTAGCTGCCCGTGTTGCCGACCCAGACGTATCCCCGCGGATCGATCGAGTTCCAGTAGGACGGGTAGTACGGGATGGCCATGACGCTATAGCCATTGGCATGGACCAGCTTGTAGTTGTTATCTCCGGTAAGGGTGTAGGGAAGCGGGAGAGTGTCCACCATGCCGCGTAGCGAGTCGTAGCGACCGAGGAGCGGTTGAGTATGGCCGCTCGCGTCCCGTCCATCCAGTTGATCGATCAGGGCCCCAGTATCCAGAAACTTGCCAGACCAGTAGTAGCCGTAGGATCCCGTCGGCCGCTGCCGAGTCGCAATGTGATGGCCATCCCGGTCAAACGTCGACCAGCGTTGATGGCTCCCCTCGACCACCCAGAGCCTGCCCATACCATCCAACCCAAGCCCGCTGGGCTCGCGGAACTCCCCGGGGCCGTCCCCTTCCCGCCCGATTTTCCTGATCAACTTGCCGGCCGGGTCATAGACCAGCACCGCGGGGATACTCCGCTCGAGCACGTAGACTCGACCGCTCGAGTCCGCCTCGAGCCCGGTTACCTGGCTCAGCAGATTCAGCGTGTCGAGCTCGGAGCCGATTATCAGCTCCTCGTGGAATGTCCAGGCGGTGGCCGAGTCCCAGAGGCCAGCGGCGGGGTTACTCACGACGATGACACCGTTGGGCAGAGTATCCATGGTGCCGAGCCATGCGGTCCGGTCGGTGTTCCCACCGCACGCGGCGAGTGCTGCGAGGAGCGCGAATCGTTTCATGAGGGCTGGGCGAGTAAGGGTAGTTGGAGAGTGTACGCCCGGTGGACGCGCACGCAAGGGAGGTCGGGGGGTAGGCAATGGCATGACCGCAAGTAATATTCATTCCCGGTCACCTGCTTCCTCCGGAGCCCCATGCCCCGTCTCTCGACCTCCATCGCCCTCCTCTGCGCCGCCTTGGCGCTCGCCTGCTCCACCGACAACTTCGGTCCCGACACGGCCAACCTGAGCGGGGTGGTGCGAGACTATTTCGCCGACACACCGATCGCAGACGCCGTGCTCAAGATCGCGGAGCTGCCTCTCCGGGCCGACACCAGCAAGGGGAACGGCTCCTACTTGATCAACGATCTGGCAACCAAATCCACGGTCACCGTCCTGGTGACCGCTGCCGCTCACGTCGAGACCCGGAACCCACCGGTTTCCCTCGGCACCAAATCGGTGGTCCGGGCGATGTTCGCCGTGGCCGCGGCAGATGCACTGCGGCAGTATACGGCTGTGAGCATCACTCCAACCGCCGGGGCCTCTAAAGGAGTCTTCGTAGAGCTGAAGGATGCCGGTGGGGTGCCGAGGGAGGGGATTCCGGTCGCCGACATTACCCTGGTGAACCAGGCGCAGAACCCGGTGGGCGCGGGCCCATTCATCTTCGGTATCGCCGGCGATATCGTGCCGAATGCCACACTCGCGGTGACCACGGCGTTTAATGGCCGGTCGCGGGTCGGCTTTCTGGATGTCCCGCCGGGGACGTATACCTTGCGCGTGGTGGTCGCCGGCGGCGCCACATTTACCCGCACGGTGGTGGCTGCGGCGGATGGGGTGACGCTGGTAGAGCGGTAGCGAATAATTATGCCGACCCTGATCGCTGAGCGCTACGAGATCCTCCGGCTGGTCGGGGAGGGCGGCATGGCGCGAGTCTATGCCGCTTATGATCGCAAGCACGACCGGGAGGTCGCGATCAAGATGCTGCGGCCGGAGTTGGCCGCCGCGCTCGGCAGTGACCGGTTTCTGCGTGAAATCCACATCGCGGCGAAGCTGACCCACCCCAGCATCCTCCCCCTGTTCGATTCCGGGGAGGACGATGGGGTACTGTACTACGTCATGCCGTTGATCGAGGGGGAATCGCTGGGCGCCCGGCTGGAGCGCGAAGGCACCATTCCCCTGGCGGAGACGTTGCGCATCACCCAGGAGGTGGCGGAGGCGCTGACCTACGCCCACGAGCAGGGTTTCGTCCATCGCGACATCAAGCCCGACAACATCATGCTGGTCCGGGGCCATGCCCTGGTCGCCGATTTTGGCATCGCGCGGGCGCTCGCCGGGCGGACCAGCGTGAGCCTGACCAGCACCGGCATGTCGCTCGGCACCCCGCTTTATATGAGTCCGGAGCAGGCCTTCGGCGATCCGACGCTCAACTATTCGACCGACATCTACAGCCTGGGATGTGTGGTCGTCGAAATGCTTACCGGCCGGCCGCCGTTCATGGGGGACAGCGCGCAGGCGGTGCTGGCCCAGCATATCACCGAGCCGGTGTCGCTGGTTGCGTTGCCGCAGGAAACCCCCGCGGGTGTCTCTCAGGCATTGGTCCGGGCGCTGGAGAAGCGTCCGGGCGATCGGTTCCCGACGGCGGTGGAGTTCAGCAACGCGATGAGCACCGCCGTTCGTACTCCTAGAGTTACCATGCCGATCAGAACGGATGTCACACCGCCCCAAGGGCGTTGGTGGCGACGGATTCGGCGTCCCGGGCCCGGCCAGCTCGTCCGCCTGGGCATGCTCTGCCTTCTCCTCGTCCTCCTGGTAGTGGAACACGAGTCGGTGCGCGCCGCGTTCGATTTCTGGCGCACTCCAACTCCGCCAATGACCCCAGAGGAGGCCCCAGCCGGAACCTGGGAGGCATCACCACTTTCGAGCCGCGTGAGGATGGTTGCCATTGGCGACACGGCCGTCGGAGTCCAGCAAGATCAATCCCTGCTGGTATTCAATGGAGCTCATTGGTCGCGACTCTTGATACCGTACGCCCAGACCCGGATGTCAGCCGTGGAAGGAAAAGTGTTGGCGTTCTCCACGCGTCAACCGGCGCCCATGCAACGACTGACGCCCCGTGGCTGGGTTGCGGAGGACACGGTGCCGATAGGGGTAACCGAGGTGTGGCGTCAGGGCGATACCCTTGTAGTCGCTAACGGGAATGGAGAATTCGCGGAACTCGCTGGGGAAGGCTGGCGCCAGTTGCCGAGTGGCCGGCATGTGTCGATCCAAGCCCTGTTCGGTCGGGGTCGAGACGAGATTACCGGTATTGGGCGATTCAACGGGATCGACCTGCCGGACTCTCTGATTCGATTGCAGGGGTCGTTCGGACAGACATACGACCCGCGACCTCCATCCAGCCAGTTGTGGACCTACTCTGACGGCGCGACGCTAGGCGATGGTGCCTCAGTGGTCGTGGGGGAAGTCACGGTACGCGCCGGCCAGACGACACCGCTGGTGATGACTGGCAACGCCGGGCGGCAGGAATGGCACCGGATCGCGCCGGAGTCGATTGCGATATCTCAGCCGAGCTTGGATCATGTCCTTCCGACGGGAAACCATGATGCGCTGATGTGGTCAATCGACTCTCGTGGACTGGTTGAGATGCATGGAGGAAGCCTCAAACCGATTCCTTTCTTTGCAGATCGAACAGTGATAGGCGCCATCATGCTGAGGGGCTCACCCATCGTGCTCACCGATGCCGGGACGCTCCTCATCCGACGAGGGGCGCAATTCGAGCTGTATGGAGAACTGCCGCTGGATGATGACCCTACTTCATTGATAACTAGAGAGGGGGAGATGGAGGCACTCGCCAGGGCCGTCGGCGTTCATTATCCATCGGTGCGGCGCTCATCACGAGCGGATGGTCGCCTTTGGGCACTTCTTTCCGACGGTTCCATATGGTCGGTTCTTTGCAATCAGGGGCGGTGCAATAGCCGGCCTGAATTGGGGGGAGGTGCTTCAGATATGGCGGCATCGCGTAGCGACGTGGTTGCCGTCGGGCATGATGGGATGGTGACCATGTGGCGCCGAGGCGAACGCGAGCTTCCTTCGTGGTCCGGTCGTGTTGCCCGCCGGGACTTGCGACTGATCTCAATGACTCAGAACGGTACTGTGATCATCGCCGCCTCCGACTCTCTCTTCATACTCCGACCGCAGGGCGAGGTAGAGAATGGCGGCATTGTTACGGCGATCTCGATTCAAAGGAATGATCATCGACTGCCGGCGGTGCTCGCCACGGGCGACAGTGGAGCCGCCCTGGTATGGTCCGACAAGGTCCTGGTTATCCGGTCATTAGAGTCTTCGAGTCCTATTGCAACCTTGTTCTCGGTTATCACCCGACCAAGTGTCTTTACCGGGGCTACCTGGACCTGCGACGGCAAGCTCATTCTGGTTTCCGCGACGCTCGGTGATCCCCTCATGGGGGGAGAGGTTGAAATCCTCTCCGGACCAAACAATGAGATCATTCCCACTAAGCCTTTGCCCTTTCCTCTCGATCTCAATGTGGCGGTCGTCTATGGCGATTATCTCGAGGTCCTGGGACGAGGAGGAGCGTCCCTGCTTACTCGCATCCCAAACGGATCTTCGGCCTGTGAGACCATTCCTGAGTACCAGTCTGAATGATATATGGGACGCCGATCTGCGGTACCGGGGCGAGCAATAACAACGGCCCCGCTCTCGAGGGCCGCCGTTTTCACATGAACTCATCATCTCCCGCACTACTCCTGATCGGCCTCGGCCTCGCGTTGATCATCGCCGGGGTGCTTTATTGGTCCGGGATGCTCGGCTGGTTCGGACGGCTGCCGGGCGATATCCGCATAGAAAACGAGACGACCAGGATTTACATCCCGATCGTCTCGATGCTGATCGTGTCCGCGGTGTTGAGT
>JBDTTZ010000088.1:0-4270 GCA_040008015.1 Gemmatimonadota bacterium | reverse complement strand
AACCTGGGTGGCAGCCCTGTTTTCTTTCATCCTACCGTCTTACCGTCCTACCGTCTTAGTTTCCCGAGCCACCCTCTCGCCTGGAGAGTCTGTGTCCGATTCCGTCTCCCGCCGGCGTTTCCTGGGATCCACCGGCGCCGTCCTGGCCGCCGCGGCGCTGCCCGGCCCGGCCCGCGCCTCGATTGGCGCTCCCGCGATCATCCTGCGACCGCCGGCGCGGCCAGTCGCCATCTCGTCGAACAACAGCCTGTTGCCGGTGACCAAGGCCGCCGAGCTGGTGGCGAGCGGGAGCGACACCCTGGATGCAGCGGTGGAAGGGGTGAAGATCCAGGAGCTGGATCCGAACGACATGTCGGTGGGCTATGGCGGCCTCCCCAACGAGGATGGTGTCGTTCAGCTGGACGCCTCCTGCATGCACGGACCCACCAGGCGGGCCGGTGCGGTTGCCGCCCTGGAAGGGATCAAGACGCCGAGCGAGGTGGCCAAGCTGGTGCTCAAGTACACCGACCATATCATGCTGGTGGGCGAAGGCGCCAAGCGGTTCGCGCTGTCCTATGGGTTCAAGGAGGAAGACCTGCTGACGCCGGCATCCCGCCAGGCATGGCTGGCCTGGCGGGCTAACCGGGGCAACAGCGACAGCTGGGTCAACGTGCCGGAAGGTGAGCAGATGATGGTGAAGCGCCCTACCGGGACCATCAACCTCAACGTGGTGAGTCCCAAGGGCGACATCTCCTCGGTCACCACCACGGCGGGACTGGCCTGGAAGATCCCGGGCCGGTCGGGAGATTCGCCGATCATCGGGGCCGGGCAGTACACCGACAACGAAATCGGGGCGGCAGGTTCCACTGGACTGGGGGAAATGAATATCATGGTCTGTGGGGGATTTCTGACCGTCGAGCACATGCGGCGGGGGATGAAGCCGACCGATGCCTGCCTCGAAACCCTGCGCCGGGTGGTGGCGATGACTCCGCCCCGGCTGCTGGACGAGCGCGGCCAGCCGAAGTTCGGGCTGACGTTCTATGCCGTCAACAAGAACGGAGACTATGGCTCGGCGTCGCTCTATCCGGCCAAGTACGCGGTTCACGACGGAACCGGCGCCGCAGCGAAAGACGCGGCGTATCTCTTTCAGAATTCCCGGTAATCACTTGCGAGAATCTCATATGGTATCGGCGTTTCGGCTGGCACGGTGGAGCGCGTGGCTGGTGCTCGGGTTGATCCTGGGCGCCACCTCCCGGCTGGAGGCCCAGAAATGGGTGGACAGCCGCTACCCGTACATCAGCTCCGGCGCGAACGACTTTCCCATGCTCGCGGTCCGCTGGGTATGGACTCGGCCGGTGGAAGACTACTTCTCTCCGTATGCCTACATGGGGAACCTGAGCCTGGACGGAGGGATCAGTTTCAGGGGCAGCTATTTCCTTACCGCACTGTTCAACGCGCCGGACCTCAAGCCGGGGTGGCGGCTCCAGGCCTTTGCCGGGATCACCCGCGAGTCACGCTTTGGATTCTTCGGCGTAGGCAACGATACCAAGTTCGATAAGGACCTGGTCCGCGACAACCAGCCCTTTTTCTACCGGGTGCGGCGGGAGCGGCAGCGAATCCAGGCCGAGGTGACCCGCCGGATTACCGGGAAGCTACATGTCGCAGGAGCCCTGGGCCTCGAGAACAGCAAGCTCACCCAGCTGCCCGGACCATCGGTCTTCCGGTCCAACAACCCGGGGAAGCTGGAAGACACCGATCTGACCACCAGGGTATCGCTGATTTTTGATGCCCGGGACAACGAGTACAACACCACCAGGGGTCTGATCGTGGAGGCGGGGGTGCTGCGGGGGAGCGCAGGTGCCGACTATGGAAGAATCTACGGAGAAATCCGCGGGTTCGTCCCGGTGCGGGAGGGAACGGTGATCGCCGCCCGGCTCGCGGGAGCGGGCACCACGGGAGACCCTCCACTGCACGCCCGCTTCGAGCTTCCCATGTGGGAGCGCACCATCGCCGTGCTCGGCGGTGAAGACACCCACCGGGGCTACGACTCAGGCCGATTTGCCGGCGAGCGCGTGCTGTTCGGCAACCTCGAAATCCGCCACAACATCCTCGATCTTGCCACGATCGGCGCCATCTCCGCGATCGCCTTTGTCGATGCCGGGCGGGTCTTCGAGGGGGAAGCCTTTCGGTTGACGACTGAGGGTCTTCACGTGGGCGGCGGTGGCGGCCTGGCGATCCGGATCCTCCGCTCCAACATCTTTACGTTCAACGTGGCGAAGAACGAGGAGGGGTGGAACTTCTCGATGAATACCGGATGGATGTTCTAGGATTGTAGGATTGTAGGATTGTGGGGTTGTGGGATTGAAATCCTACGCCGGGAGACGAATTCCCGCGATTTCCAGCAGCTCTTTCAAAGTCGTTTCCCCCCGGTCCCGGGCATACCACTTCCGAATCTGGGGATAGAGCTCAGCCTTGGGAACGCTGCCTTTGTTCTGCAGCACCCACTCCTGAAGCACCCCGGGCCGCGGGCCCCAGTGGCCGAGCTCGAGGAAATCCTCGTCCAGCACGATGACAATCGGAATGGAGCGGGAGCCGCGGGTGAGATACCGGTCCATCACCAGCGGGTGCTGGTCTCGCCGGATGATCCGAAGCTCCACGCCGGGAGTCTGCTCGGCCCACTTGGCGAGAAATGGAATACTGTTGGACGCATCGCCGCACCAGTCTTCCGCCAGCACCAGCAGGCGCAGCTTCCGGCCCGGAGTGGCGCCCTCGGCCCAGCCCGGCAGGCGGGCAATCCGGTAGAGACCCGCCCACAGGTCCCGATGGGTGCCGGCAATGGCGAGAAATGCGTCGAAGGTCATCCCCTGATTCCATAACGACTCGAATTCCAGCAAGAGCCCTCCGTTAATTCAGCCGCAACAACAAAGCTAATGGCAGATGGCATATGGCAGCGAAAAGCGGATTCAACGCTCATCGGGGGTATTTGAATTCGAACGACACTGCCATAAGCCATTTGCCATCAGCCATTTGCATTTGCCAATCCATCAGCCATCTGCCATAGCATTCAGCTATTTGCCGGTCCTGCTAAATTACCCGCATGACTCTTCCCCCCTCGGCGCCACCACCTGCCGCCCCGACCAAACGGGATGGTGAAGCAACCCGCCAGAAGCTGCACCGCGCGGCGCTCGAGCTGTATACCACCATAGGGTTTCGCGGCACCACGACACCGATGATCGCGGAGCGGGCCGGAGTGGCGGAGGGAACCATCTATCGCCATTTCACCGGAAAAGAGCATTTGCTGAACGAGATCTACCGGGGAGCCCAGCGCTGGGCCACCCGGCAGATTCGCGACATGGAGCCGGAGAAGGCGTTGAAACCGGCCGAGCGGCTGATCCGGTTTGCCCGAACGCTGGGGGAGATGGCGGAACACGATCCGGCAGTGGTGCGAATGCTGTTTTATCCGATGGACGATCCGCATCTCGACGAGAAGAGCCGGGAATCGCAGCGGGAGCTCCGGGACGCCTTGCAGCAACTGCTCGCCATGGGCAAGTCAGACGGCATCGTGCGGGCGGGGCCCGCGGAGCTCTGGGCGTCGGTATGGTTTGCGCTGGTGGAGTTCGTGGTTTCCCGGATTGCGGCCCGGGAGTGGACCGCCGACCACCCCCAGGTTTCCATGGCGTTGGAAGCGGCGTGGGACGCAGTTTCCGCCAAGCCTGAGGTGTGACCAGCGGAGGCATCCCGCCCGGCACCGGCCGGACGGGATACCGCGGGGCTCAGGTAACCTTCTTTGCCGCGAACGTGCCCAGCAGGAGCATGACCAGAAAGATCGCAATCGCGATGAAGAAGAGCACCTTGGCAAAGCCGGCGGCGGTCGCCGCGATTCCACCGAACCCGAAGACGGCAGCGACAATCGCCACCACGAGGAAAATGAGTGCCCACCGCAACATAAGTCCTCCGATTTATGGGATACCTGGAGGCACCAGAGTAAATCGAAGGATGGAGGAGCGAAGTGATCGGCCTCACGACTGGCAGTACGTGATCCGCCTCACGAGAAAACGGTTACCTGGATTGCCCGGCGGGGCGAAAGATGAGGTCGAGCGCCAGGGTCATCAGCGCAACGCCCCAGGCCACTCTCAGCGAAGCCATCATGGTACCATCTTAGCCGACAGGTCCACATGAATGAATCCACGCCACCCGACTCGGCTCCCCAATCGGAAGGGCATGCCGGCATCTTTGTCGTGCGGGGCAGCGGAAACTGCCGGGACTGGAACGGGATTCACTACAAGATGGG
>JBDTTZ010000087.1:0-3269 GCA_040008015.1 Gemmatimonadota bacterium | reverse complement strand
AGTTGTGGTGGATGATGCCAAGCACGTGGTAGCAGTCCGGCACCGAGTTCACCAGGACCCGCACCGCCATCAGGTCGTAGATCTCGTCGAACGGCTTGTCCCGCTTCTTCATTTTCTGGTAGATCGACCACAGGTGCTTGGGCCGGCCGGTGATTTCGATATCGGCGATGCCCGCTTTCTTCAGCTCCTGTTGCAGCGGCGCCTTGAGCTTTTCGATCATCTGTTCCCGGGCCGCCCGCTTGGAGCTGACCTGCAGGCCCAGGCTCTTGAACTCCTCCGGCTCCAGGAACTTGAGCGCCAGGTCCTCCAGCTCCGCCTTCACCTCGGCCATGCCGAAGCGGTGGGCCAGCGGGGCGTAGATCTCCCGGGTCTCGGTGGCAATCCGCTTGCGCTTTTCCTCGGAGAGCGGCTCCAGGGTGCGCATATTGTGGAGCCGGTCGGCCAGCTTGATGATGATGACCCGGGCGTCCTTGGCGATCGAGAGCAGCAGCTTCCGGTAGTTCTCGACCTGCTCTTCGGCGGTGGAGCGGAAGGTGAGGTGGGCGATCTTGGTGAGCCCATCCACGATGGCGGCGACCTCGGGCCCGAACTCCCGGGCGATATCCTCGGTGCGGACATCGGAGTCTTCGACCACGTCGTGCAGCAGCGCCGCCGCAATGGAAGTCGAGTCCAGCAGCTGGTCCACCAGGATCATGGCCACGGCGATACTGTGCTGGATGAAATCCTCGCCCGACAGCCGCTTCTGCCCCCGGTGGGCGGACGCGCTGAAGCGCCAGGCCCGGTCGATCAGGTCCCGGTCGAGCCGGTCTCCCAGCCGGTCCAGCACAGCCGAAAACTCCGGCGCCGCCGACGCGAGATCGGAGACGACGGGTACCGCTACGCTGGTTGAGGCCTTGGTCTTGGGCAATCGAACTCCCCGGTCGGTCCTATTCACCACAGTGACCGGAGACACAAAGAACAACCATGAAGAGGTTTTCTGTGCCTTTGTGTCTCTGTGGTAAAGTTTTACAACAATCCAGCTGATGCAAAACTGGTGAACCGGTCTCCAGCCACAATGATGTGATCGTACACGGGAAGATCCAGCAGGCGGCCGGCTTCGACCAGTTGTCGGGTGACGGCACGATCCTCAGCCGAGGGGCTGGGATCCCCGCTCGGATGGTTGTGTACAACTATAACACCGGCGGCAGCCTCGGCGATGGCGGCCCGAAAAACCTCCCTTGGATGGACCAGCGAACTGTTGAGCAGGCCACGAGTTATGAGGACATCGCGGAGCACCTGGCTCTGGCTGTCGAGGGCCAGCAGATGGAATTCTTCAACCTGCAGATCGCGTAGCCGGGTAGCAAGCAGCCGGACCACATCCTCCGGCTCCCGAATGCGGAGCTGGGCGGGCCGGGCTTCCTGGGTCAGCCGGGAGGCCAGCTCGAAGGCGGCCAGGAGCCGGGCGGCCTTGGCCGGTCCCACGCCGTTGGCCTTCATGAGCTCGGCACCGGGGCGCGCCGCGAGCCGGCGTAGCGATCCTTCGCTGACGCCGATCAGCTCGGCCGCGATCTCCAGGGCCGAGGTGCCGCCGGCGCCGGTGCCGAGGAGAATGGCCAGCAGCTCCGCGGAAGTGAGGGCGGATGCCCCCAGCGACCAGAGGCGCTCTCTGGGTCGATCGCCAACGGGGAGGGTGGAGAAAGAGACCGACACGCCGCAATCTAGAAACAGGAGCGGACGATCATGGCATCGTACGAACGCGGGATGGCGCTGGAAAGTGCGCTGAGGCGCCCCAGCCTACGGAAACACCGCGCCGGCACCCAGGTGGAGGTGCAGCGCCGCGTTTGGCACCGAACCGTGGCCGCTATTGATGGGAACCCGGGCGTAGCTCAACGAGCCCCGGGTCTCGACGGCAAGGAACAATCGCTTACCGATCGGTAGTCTCTGATTCAAGGTACCGACCATGGTGACGCCGACGAGATAATACCCGCCCAGCCCTTTTCCGTTCCCGTTGCGCCGGTCGCGGACGGTGGTGATCGGATAGCCGATGATCGCGCCGGCACCCGCCGCCACGGTGGTCTGGCGCGACCGCCATCCCCGGCTCAGCGTCATCAGGGAGAACCCGTTGGTGATGTCGAACCGCTTTACTTCGGCGGGGTGTGGTTCGCCGGTATCGAGATACAGCTTGTGATGCAGGAATTCGATCAACCAGCCCCGGGATCCCTTCCACAGCCCCAGCCGGAACTGATAGTACCAGGTGTCTTCCAGGGGCCGGGTCTTGAAATGGGCGGTAAAGCCGAGGGTGGGAAATCCATGCTGAACGACGGAGACCGGGAGTGGCAGGCTGAACGAGGTGCCGCTGTAGGCCTCGATCGTGGTCTGGGCATGGCCCGAAACCGGCAGCAGCAGGCGGAGCGCCAGGAGCGCTCCGACCTGCATACCAGCCAATGTCTGTGAAGGAGTGTTGCGACGGTGGGTCAGTCCAGGCATTCAGGATAGCCGGGGTCGCCGGGCTGGCAGTTGTTCGGCGCGTTGCTGTCGTTCTTGCAGGCCGAAGCCACCATGCTGAATGCGACCAGCAATGCGGCTACGATCCAGATGGTCCTCGAGGCACGCCTCAGGGTCGGGACAATCACAATTCCTCCGCGGAATGGGTGGGGTGGGTGTCTCCGCCAATGTGGAGCGTATACCCCATAAACGTAAGATCCCCGGCTTTTTTCCCACTCCGGAAGCCGAATGGTCCATCCGCCTGGGCGAATGGGCCGCTGGTGTGCTGAGGACTGAGCTCGGAGGAACAGGAAAGTCTAAGCGCCTGCTCCGTGACACTTCTTGTACTTCTTCCCGCTGCCGCAGGGGCAGGGGTCGTTCCGGCCAACTACGGGGACCGGGGCTCCGCCGGCAGCTCCCAGGTTGGTCCGGACCGATCCATTCCCCGCCGATGGCGGCGGCAGCGGAGCGGCACCACGCTTGGCCGCCGGGCTGGAAAACAGGTCGTCCGACCCCTTGGTGGGCGTAGGCGGCGGAGGTGGCGCCTGCCGCCGCGGCGGCTCGGCCTGGATCTGGATCTTGAGGAATTGCTCGGTGAAGGTGTTCTGCACGTCCTTCACCAGGTCTTCGAACATCTCGAACGCTTCCCGCTTGTACTCGACCAGCGGATCCTTCTGGCCATAGGCCCGGAAGTGGATCGCGTTGCGGAGCTGGTCGAGGTCGTACAGGTGGTCCTTCCACTTCTCGTCGATCACGTTCAGCATCACGTGGGAGAGCACCTGGCTGTCGACCTGCTCCTTGCTGGC
>JBDTTZ010000086.1:0-2288 GCA_040008015.1 Gemmatimonadota bacterium | reverse complement strand
TTTTCCGGTTGGTACACCACTCCCGCCACCCGCTCCGGCCCCAGGTAACGCTCCGCAACATCGCGCACCTGCGCCGCAGTCACCGCTTCGAGCGCGGCATACTCCTCGTCCAGATACGAGTAGTGCTTGAGGCTCTCGGCTTCGGCCAGAGCGGTGGCGCGGCCGTCCATTGGTTCAAGCCGGCGCGCCCAGCGGGTGAGCAGGAGGGTCCGGGCCCGGGCCAGATCGTCCGCGCCGGGTCCCGAGTGAGCCAGGCGCGCGACCTGGGCACCGGCTCCCGCCAGGACGGTGTTCACCATTTCCGGCTCGGCTTCAGCGGAGACGCCAAACACTCCCAGCTCGGTTGGGGCGTAGAAGTGCGCTGAGGCCGACGTGGCGAGCCCGGTTTCGCGCAACGCGCGATAGAGCCAGGCCCCGCGGCCCATGCCGAGGATCGCGGCGGCCATGTCGAGGGCGGGGGCATCCGGATGCAGCGGGGGGACACCGTGCCATCCGATGGCCAGTTGGGCGTGGGTAACATCGCCCCGCAGGGTGCGGACCCGGACTCCGTCATGCGGCGGCTCCCCGGGAGAAGGGTCGACTGCTCCGGGAGTGTCGCGCCACTCGCCATACGCCGCGTCGGCCAGCCGGAGGGCGGCATCCTCGTCCACCGCTCCGACGATGGAGACGACGGTTCGCCGCGGCACGTAGCGCGAGACGTAATACCCGCGCACGTCGTCCCGGGTGAAGCCCGCCAGCACCGCTTCCAGCCCGATGCGCCAGCGCCGGATGCGATGCTGGTCGAACATGACGGCGTTGAGCGTTTCGTGCGCCACCGAGGCGGCGCTGTCCAGCTTGCGGCGCGCCTCCTGGATAATGACCTGGAGCTCCCGGGCCAGCTCGTCGGCGTTGATGACGGAATGTTGCAGCGCGTCAGCCTGGATATCGATCGCCGCCTCGAGACTGGAGGCCGGCAATACGACGAAGTATGAGGTGTGATCGTACCCGGTGCCCGCGTTCAGATTGCCGCCCGCCGCCTTGGTCTCCCGCGCGATGTCACCGGGGCCGCGCCGGGCGGTCCCTTTGAAAAACATGTGCTCGAGAACGTGGGAGATGCCGGCCCAGTGGTCCGGCTCGTCGAAGAACCCAGCTTTGACGTGGGTGACCACGCTCGCGGCGGGAGCGGAGTCTTCGCGCTGGACCAGGACCGTCAGACCGTTGGGAAGGACTGTGCGACGGACCCGGTCGGTCCAGCGGGTCACGATCGCCCGCCGGCGCCGAGCGGGCGCCAGCGAAGCAGGGCGAGAGCGGCGAGGACGAGGCCGGCCCCATAGAGCAGCACGTGGGCCAGGTGGGGACCGGTGAGAGGCTGCGCGTTGACGCTCACCAGGTGGAACGGCGGAAGAATCCGGAAGATGAAATCCCAGAATGGCGAAAGGTGCATCTGCATTGCCGCGGGTGCGGCACTGAAGCCGGCGAGGATGCTCTGCAGTACCAGGACGAGGAGGGCGATCAGCCAGTCGGCACGCCACGTGGTTGAAACCAGGAAGGTCAGCCCTCCCGCCAGGAAGTAGGTCAGCTCCAGTTGCCCCATCATGGTCCACGACAGCGGGAAGCTCCCCAGGGCGAACACCAGGAACATGGTCACCACCGGCACCACCAGGGCGACGATGAAGGCACCGACCAGCCATCGCTGCAGGTAGTACCAGGGCGGACTCACCGGACGGGAAAAAATGCTGCGGTAGTAGCCCTGGAGACGGTCGGTACTGACGATCCCCGAGGAGCAGTACAGGATGAAGGGCCAGCCGGCCTGTTGGACGATACTGCGCACGATCACGAGTCCATTGGACGCCGGGGGGACCGGGGAGATCCGGATGATGATAAGCCAGACTACGATACTGGTTGCGAACAGCACTACGCCCTGGGCGAGCAGCATGTCGCGCAACATCCAGGGGAGATAGCGAACCGGTATCCGGCTCATGACCCGCCCTCCTTCACCGCCGCGCGGAACTCGCTCTCCAGCCGGCTCTGCTCCGGGTAGAACGCCGCGATGGTCGCTCCCCCGGCCAACAGCCGGGCCAGCCGCTCGTTGAGCTCCTTTAGGGTGCCGCTCACCCGGTACTCGCTGGAGCGGCCCTCGACCGGGACCGCGTCGGCGAAGGACTCGGCCAGCCCGGGCACCGGCTGGGCCAGCACCAGGCGGTACGCTCCGCCCTGGTGCGCGCCCCCGGCCGAGACCACCCGTTGCAGCCGGCCCTGGCTCAGGATCGCGACCCGGTCGGTCAGCCGCTCCAGCTCGTCCAGGTTGT
>JBDTTZ010000085.1:0-4803 GCA_040008015.1 Gemmatimonadota bacterium | reverse complement strand
GCCGCGCGGGACCGGGTGGCGGCCGCCAGCAGCCACTCCAGGGTTTCGAATTTTTCCCGCCAGCGGGCAGCCCGCTCGAATTCCGCCGCGTCAGAAGCCTGCTGCATGTTGAAGATCACCTGGTCGAGCGGAGCGATGGCGCGGGAGTCGAGAAAGGCCACCGCGGTCTCCGCCCTCCGCTGGTAGTCGCGCTCGCTTACGAACCCGGCGCAGGGGCCGCTGCAGAAACCCAGCTCGTGCCGGATGCAGGCCGCCTTGAGCGGATTGTCAAACAGGTCGGTCTGACCGGGGAAGACCATCGGCATGTTGGTCGCGCAGTCCCGGAGGCCCAGCAGGTCGTTCAGGGTGCGGACCGAGTCGCGAGTCCGGGACACCGACTGAAACGGCCCGAAACAGCGTAGCTCGCCGGTTCCGATGTTGCTTCCACAGGAAAGCCTTGGTGCTACCCCGCCCGACATCCGGATGAAGGACACGCGGCGGATCTGGTTCAGGCTGTGATTGAGCGGAGGGCGAAACTTGCGGATCTGGCGCAACTCGGTGAGATACGCCGCGAACTCGCTGGGGACGTAGTCCCACTCGACCGTCTTCGCGGCATGGATGATCCGGGCCGCCTTGTCTTCCGGATAGCTGGCGCGGAAATAGGAGAGGACGCGAGTGCGAAGCCGCTTGGCTTTTCCGACGTAGAGCACCCGGCCAGCGGGATCGATCATCCGGTATACGGCCGGGCGGTTCTCGGCCAGCTGGCCGACCCGGGTGCGCAGGGCGTCCAGGTCAGTGGCGGGGAGCGGAAGGAGTACGCGGGAAGACTTCCTCAGATGGGTTCCTCACGAAAACCACGAAATTCCACGAAAGCGGCGGAAAACTGCAACGGCAACAGCTCCTCGCGAAGGTCGCGAAGAAGCGCGAAGGCCGCGAAGGACAGCATGTCAACTACCAAAAGCAACTAATTCTGATGACGAATCCTCGCAAGAGAATGTTGCTTGAATTGCGAACGCTCTGACCATGTGTCGGCGTGAGCCGCGCGGTTGCAGCCCTAAGCCCCGTAGGCAGCACTATTCAAGGCGACGTTCTCTTCCCTACACATACCACATACTCCAAAATGCTGAATTGGGCGAAGAGTCGAATCCTTACCAGTATTTCTTCATTTCTGAACCAGACGCCGACTGCGTGGAGGCCGTCCGTTGGGTTCAAGGGTGGGCCGTCATCGCAACCCACCCACTGACCGACATCGTCAGCCTTACCCAGAATGTTCGGTATGACGTATGGCTCTGCGATGCCCTCAAGGCCTAATGCCAGGACAGCCATACCATAGCCTATTTTCGCCAGCATTCGAGCAAAGAGATTCGGTTGATAGACGAGTCTCGTCCCAACGTACTCAAACGGGTATTTCTTGTAGACCTCTGGAAAGGTTGGTCCAGCGATGTGCACTGGCGGAGCCACGGTGAACGTGATGCCTCTCTCTTGACGAACCCCCGTCAGGTAACCTGGCTTGATGAACCGCGGCAGGGTCACATATGCAGGGTAATCCTCAAGCGGTACATCGATCGTGCTACGCTGGCCTGCTTTTTCCACTTGAAGGGGTAGAGTCGAGGCTCTCTCAGCCGGCCGGCGAGTTCGCATTCTGAACACCGCCCTCGGAGCTGAAAATGTGCCCCGCAGAGCATCCAACTCCGTGCGTCCCGTGATGCGAGCGCAATCCCTACAGCTGGCCTTCTCGAGAATCCAATCGCCATTCAGACCCAGGGGAACGATATGCTCTCTGGAGAGCGGCACATCCGCTCGGCCGCAATAGATGCATCTACCGATGAAACGGCTCTCGCTCATTCTCCGGGTGGTTAGTGCTGCTGAATGGTTTGCACTTGAGCTCGATTTTACGCTCACAATTTGGTGGCCTGGTCAGGCGCGCCGGGGTTGACCGCTCCAAGCGTGTGTTGGGCCGCATCCTAGCCTAGGTACCGCATCGACAGGCCCAGTCGCGCTGCAAGCTGGCCAAGGTGACGGACAGCGTTCCTGTAGTCCTTGTGAGCTTCCATGTAGTAGCCGTTGTATCTCACCGGCACCACGAAGGAGTTGCCAGTCGGGTGGCGTGCGCTCTTAGCCAGGAGGTGGCGCTGCCGGCTCGTACTGAATGGAACGATGCGTTCTATACTAGTACCATGTTCGTCAACGAAGAGCTTCAGAGCCTGCTCGTACAAGTCACGAACGGACACGGCCTGAAGTCGGTGCTCTTCGATTTCTACTATGGCACCCCTCTCTCGAGCCGCCCGACGCATTGGGTTTCGCTCGGGTCGTAGAGAGCGTCCATTGTCGCCAGATGACTCAGGGAGTTCGCCGTTCCCCTTGGGATTCTCAACGCCGTCGAGCAGTCGGCGAATGGTGTCTTCGGGTTCGCGGTCCGTGTAGGGCTCTGCCATAGCCTTGAGGCGCCTCAAGGTCTCGTCGGAGATACGGATCTGGTGGTACAAGCTGCCCCCTGGTGAATACGCGTTACCACTATATACAGGGGTTTAGGGGTTGTCAAGTCGCCCGCCCGCCTAGGGGCCAAGGCGGTGGGTTGCCTGCGGGCTTGGAGGATGCGGTCAGACATGACTTCTACGGCATCAGAGTTTTTCCGTGGCGTTCGCGCGATTTCGCGGTTTTCGTGAGGATATGTTCTCCGCGTTCTCCGCTACCTCTGGCAACGATAACAAAACACCGTGATTCTCGCATCGATGTCGTGAGTGCCGACCAGCCGGGTGCCGCAGCTGCGGCAGGGCTGGTGTTCGCGGCCATACACCAGGAGCTCCAGCTGGAAGTTGCCGGGCTCGCCGGTGCCGGTGCGGTAGTCCCTGATCGTGGTGCCCTGCGATGCCACTGCCGCTTCCAGGATACGCCTGAGCTCCAGGTAGAGCCGGCCAAACTCGGCCGGGTCCAGGCTGGTGGCCGCCCTGGAGGGATCGATGCCGGCGGCGAAGAGGGCTTCGTTGGCGTAGATATTTCCGACCCCGGCCAGGAGTTTCTGGTCCATCAGCGCCTTCTTGATCGCCTGACGGGTGCCACGCAGGGAGGCGGCGAATTGCTCGGGCCCGAAGCTGCTTTCGAGCGGCTCGGGTCCGATCGCCTTGTGATAGCGGTCCCACTCCCGGGCATTGACCAGCAATATGGTTCCCAGGCGGCGCACGTCCTCATACACCAGGTAGCGACCGTCGTCCATCTTGATGGTCAGCACGTTGTACCTGGCCGCATCGCCCGCGGGCTTCCGGGGATGGACCAGCAGGCCGCCGGTCATCCCCGGCTGAACGATCAGCCGCTGGTCGCCGAGGTCGAACACGGCGTGCTTGGCGCGGCGGAACAGGTCGAGTACCTGGCTGTCCGGGAGGTCGCGCTCCAGCCGGCGTTTGGTGACCCCGCGGAGCACATCGCCATGGCTGAGCGTGGCCGTGCGGAATTTGCGACCCAGCACCTCGGGCCGGAGGTCGCGCACGATGGTTTCGACTTCAGGAAGCTCAGGCAAGAATCAGTCTTCCAATCTTCAATCAGCGATCTTCAATCGTTCAGCCTCCCGCCATCCAATATCCCCGCGAAAGACCTTGGTCGCATAGCTGATCCGCTCCGCCGCGTCCCGGCTCCGGCGCTGGGCTTCCTCGAAGGTGGCCCCGGTTCCAGTGGCGTTGAGTACCCGTCCTCCCGCCACTCGAAGGACTCCGTCGTCACCTCGCGCAGTACCGGCGTGAAAGACTTGAACCCCCGGGCCCAGGTCGCCAGGGATTATGATCTCCGCGCCTTTCTCAGGGTGTTCCGGATAGCCCCGGCTCGCCAGCACGGTGGTGACGGCGTATCCGGCTGAGCATGCCAGAGGCCCCGCAGATTCTCCCCGGGCCACCCGCTCGAGCGCGCCGAGCAATCCCGGCTTCATCAGGGGGAGAATGGCCTGGGTCTCGGGATCGCCAAACCGGCAATTGAATTCCACGACCCGGGGATCCCCGTTGGGGCTGATCATGAGACCCGCATACAAGAGACCGGCGAACCGGCTGCCCTCGGCCGCCATGGTAGCAAGTGTGGGCTCCAGGATCTCGCTGGTGACTCGAGCGAGCAGGGCGGGGGTGCCGAGCGAGACCGGCGAGTATGCGCCCATGCCGCCGGTGTTGGGTCCCCGGTCGCCTTCTCCCAGTCGTTTGTGATCCTGGGCGGACGGCAGCAGGGTCAGGTCGCGGCCGTTGGTGAGGGCAAAGACCGAAAGCTCTTCGCCTTCCATGAACTCCTCGATCACCACTTCTGCTCCGGCATCGCCCAGGGTGTGCGCCTCCAGCATGGCGCGCACGGCGGTCCGGGCTTCTTTCCGGGTCGCGCAAACCACGGCGCCCTTTCCGGCTGCCAGGCCCGACGCCTTGACTACCAGCGGCTCGGTGTGACGGTCGATGTAGGCGAGGGCATCAGCCAGGGCGCGGAAGGTTCGGCTCACGGCGGCAGGGACACCGGCCCGCAGCATCAGGTCCTTGGCGAAAGCCTTGGAGCTTTCGATCCTGGCGGCGGCCTTGGTGGGGCCAAAGGCCGGCCGGCCCGCCGCATGGAGCCGGTCTGCCAGTCCGAAGGCGAGGGGCACCTCGGGCCCGATGATGGTGAGGTCGATGGCGCGCTCGGTGGCCGCCCCGACCAGGCGTTCGATATCGTTGGCGGGAATCGGGAGGTTGGTGCCCAGCCCGGCGGTGCCGGGGTTGCCGGGAGCAAAGGCCAGAAAAGCATCGGGAGCATCGCGCCGGATGGACCAGCCCAGCGCATGCTCCCGTCCGCCTGAACCGACTATGAGAATCTTCACGCCGTCAT
>JBDTTZ010000084.1:0-8757 GCA_040008015.1 Gemmatimonadota bacterium | reverse complement strand
CAGTTCGATCACGTGATCAAGTCGGGGCGCACCCACCTGCAGGACGCGACGCCGATCCGGCTGGGCCAGGAGTTCACCGCCTACGGCCACACCGTGGAGCGCCATCGTGCCAAGCTGGAAGCGGCCGCGAAGTGGCTCCGGGAGCTGGGGATCGGCGGCACCGCGGTGGGGACCGGGTTGAATGCGGAACCGCGATATCCCGGCCTGATGGTGAAGCACTTGAGCCAGATCAGCAGGCTCGAGCTCACCGAGGGACGCGACCGGGTTCAGCTCATGCAGTCCATGGGAGACATCGCCACCTTCAGCGGGGCGATCCGGGCCTACGTGCTGGATCTCAACAAGATCGCGAACGACATCCGGCTGCTGGCCTCGGGGCCGCGCACCGGGCTGGCGGAAATCTCCCTGCCCGCCGTGCAGCCCGGGTCCAGCATCATGCCGGGGAAGGTGAACCCGTCCATCGCGGAGATGGTGAACCAGGTCTGCTACCAGGCCCTGGGGTGCGACACCACGGTGGCGCTCGCGGCGGAGGCCGGACAGCTGGAGCTGAACGTGATGATGCCGGTGATTACCCACAACATCGTGTTCGGCATGATCATCGTGGGGAACGCCTCCCGGGTCTTCGCCGAACGGTCGGTGGCGGGCATCGAGGCGGACGAGGCGATGTGCGCCCACTGGCTGGAGCGCAGCCCGGCCCTGGTGACCGCGCTGGCGCCGAAGCTGGGATACGCGGAATCCGCCAAGCTCGCGAAGGAAGCCATCGCGACCGGGTTGACGGTGAAAGAATTGGTGACAAAAAAAGGACTGCTCAAGGGGAAGGAGCTGGAGGAGGTGCTCGACCTGCGGGCCATGACCGAGCTCGGCATCCCCGGCGGGAAGGGGCTGCCCGGAGGAGGGTGACAGAGTGGTGCCTCACCTTGCCTCACCTTGTCTCACCTTGTCTATTTCTTTCATGCGAATCACAACGTGGACGGAGTACAGTCTGATCATCTCTATCCACCTGGCCCACCGCGCGGCAGCCGGCGGCGGTGCGGTCGCGGCCCGGGAGCTGGCCGAGACCGAGCGGCTGCCCGGCGATTACGTCGAGCAGATCCTGCTCCGGCTGCGGCGGGCCGGCCTGGTCGAGCGCGTGCGCGGCGCGCGGGGCGGCTACCTGCTGGCCCGGCCCGCCGGAAACATCTCGGTGCGCGACGTGATGAACGCCTCGGAGCACCAGACCTTCGAGATCAACTGCGAATCACACCAGGTGGAAGCGGAGCGCTGCAGCAGCACCAGTGGGTGCAGTATCCGCCCGGTGTGGCAGGCCCTGCAGCACAAGATCGACGATTTTCTCGCGAGCGTTTCTATCGCCGACTTGATGAAGCAGGACACCCGGGTCGTCGAGCTGGTGGGCGGTCATGGCCAGCAGTCCTTCCCTTCCTGATCTCACTCCCGCGCAACTGCAGCGCTACGCCCGTCACCTGATGCTGCCTGGCGTCGGTGTCGAGGGCCAGCGCCGGCTCGCCGCCGCCCGCGTCCTCGTCGTCGGCGCCGGAGGGCTGGGCTCGCCGGTCGCGCTCTACCTCGCCGCCGCCGGTGTCGGCACCATCGGCCTGGTGGACCACGACGCCGTGGATTCGAGCAACCTGCAGCGGCAGATCCTGCACGGGTCCGCCGACGTCGGCCGTTCCAAGGTTGATTCCGGCGTCGAGCGGCTCGGCGATCTCAATCCCGATGTCAATGTCATCCCGCTCCCGGTCCGGCTGACCAGGGACAACGCGCTCGACATCATTCGAGAGTACGACATCGTGGTGGACGGGAGCGACAATTTCCCCACTCGCTATCTCGTCAACGATGCCTGCGTCCTGCTGAACCAGCCCAACGTGTACGGCAGCGTCTTTCAGTTCGAGGGCCAGGCCTCGCTGTTCGATGCCAGGTCGGGTCCCTGTTACCGCTGCCTCTTCGCCGAACCACCCCCTCCAGGCCTTGTCCCCAGCTGCGCCGAAGGCGGGGTGCTCGGCGTGCTGCCCGGCATCGTGGGCAGCATCCAGGCGCTGGAAGCGCTCAAGTGGATTCTCGGGATTGGCGAATCACTCCGCGGCCGGCTGCTGCTGATCGACGCGCTGACGATGAAGACCCGGGAGCTCCAGCTCCGGAAAGATCCGGACTGTCCAGTTTGCGGGGCGCATCCGACCATCACGGAGCTGATCGACTACGAAGCGTTCTGTGGGATTGGCGCCCTGGAGCGGGCCGAAGAAGTATCGCCCATGGGGTTGCGCACCGAGATCGCAGCCGGCGCGCCAGCCGTGCTGCTCGACGTGCGGGAGCCGCACGAGTGGCAGATCGTGCACCTGGAAGGCGCCCGTCACATTCCGCTGCGCGAGCTTCCGAAACGGCTGACCGAGCTCGATGGCCACGCCAGCATCGTAGCCTATTGCCACCACGGCCAGCGGTCACGGGCGGCGATGGAGTTCCTGAAGAGTGCCGGGTTTTCTGACGTGAGGA
Organism: Gemmatimonadota bacterium; assembly: GCA_040008015.1. Lineage (GTDB taxonomy): Bacteria > Gemmatimonadota > Gemmatimonadetes > Gemmatimonadales > GWC2-71-9 > DASYPP01. The sequence goes on along the minus strand of JBDTTZ010000084.1, from coordinate 6,276 downwards.
GCCTGGCGGGAGGGATCGATGCCTGGGCCCGGGACGTTGAGCCGGGGATGGCCCGCTACTGACTACTGTTTCGCTGCGGTGAAGGTTCCGGAGATGTTGTAAGTCTGGCCCACCGTGGTCGATTTCCAGGTAAAGTTCCCGGTCATCGTCGCCCCGCTCACGGTGCCGACGAAGAAGCGGTCAGGGGCATTGGTGAACTGGACGCTGACGTTGCTGCCGCTGACCTGGTACGCGGCGATGTGGTCCGACGGCTCGGAGATCTGGGGCTGGCCGGTGCAGTCCACGACGTATGAGCCGTGGGAGCCTTCGAAGGGACTGGAATTGTCCGCCAGCAGTGTCAGCGAAACCTGGCCCACCGAGCAGCCCGCACCCACTGAGCTCGTGAACGTAACGACCCAGGTCCCCTGAACCTTCGCATTGCCGGGCCCGTTGCCCCCATCTCCTCCGCTCCCCCCGCAGGCCAGAAGCAAGGCAAGAATCGCCATAGAGATGCGACGCATCGATCCCTCCGCTCAGCAGGAGAACCGCAGGTGATTTTGATTGGAAATGCCGAAGGGGGGACTCGAACCCCCACGGGCTTGCGCCCACTGCGCCCTGAACGCAGCGCGTCTACCAGTTCCACCACTCCGGCGAGCCCCCAAAGTAGCAAAGTGAGGCAGGGTGAGGAAGGGTGAGGTTGCCCCACCTTGAACCCTTTGAATATCTTGCAGTTAGACGAAATGCCAAAGGCAGCCGAGTCCGCGGAGGGCAAACGCTCGATCGCCCGCAATCCACGGGCGACCTACGACTACCACATTCTGGAAAAGTGGGAGGCGGGGCTGGTGCTGACCGGCACCGAGGTGAAGTCGATGCGGAACGGCAAGGCATCCATCAAGGAGGCTTACGCGCGACTCCGGAACGGAGAAGTCTTTCTCGAGGGGATGAACGTCACGCCCTACGAACAGGGTAATCGCTATAACCACGATCCGGTGCGTTCCCGAAAGCTGTTGCTGCACCGCAAAGAGATCGAGCGTTTGATCGGAGCGGTCGAGCAGAAGGGCCTCGCGCTGATTCCGCTCGAGGTGTACTTCAAGCAGGGGAAGGCGAAAGTGATGATTGCGCTGGGCCGGGGCAAGAAAGAGCACGACCGCCGGGAAGATATCAAGCGCCGGATCGCGGATCGCGAGGTGGCCCGCGCCATCCGGGGAAGGGGAGTGCGATGATCGCGCTGCTCGCCGTCCTGGCACTCGGCCAGCCTGGAGCGACTCCCAGTACGCTGACCGTCTCCACCCCGCGGGGCGAGGTCCGGCTGGCGGTTCGCTACGATCGGGACGGCGCCCCGGTGCTGGTCGCCGCGACCCTGGCCCGGGCGCTCAACGGTACGGTCACCCTCGCCGATCCCTGGGCCAACCTTACCGTCGCCCGGCAATCCTTCCGGTTTCTCCTGGATTCTCCCTACTACGTCTTCCAGGGCTCGGTGCGCCCGCTGGCAGGCGGGGCGTCGGTCAGCCGCGATACCCTCTTCATCCCGTTTCAGTTCGTCGTCGAGGTGTTGCCCGGGATCCTGGCCGAGCGGTTCCGCTACGACGCTGATGCGTCCCGGCTGGTCGAGTCCGGCATCCAGGCCGCGCCGCCTCCGCTGGCCGCCACCCGGCTGCCGAGCGGTCTCCTGCCCGGCCACGTGGTGACCGTCGATGCCGGGCACGGTGGGACCGACCCCGGCAATCCCGGTCTTTACTTCCCGCGCGGCGTCACCGAAAAACATGTTACCCTGCAGTTCGCCCTGCTGCTCCGCAGCGAGCTTCAGAAGCAGGGAATCCGGGTGGTCATGACCCGCACCACCGATACCCTGATCGCGCTGGGTGACCGGGGCCGCTACTGCACCGAGAGCTGCGATCTGTTCGTGAGCCTGCACATCAATTCGCTGGCTCGCCGGCGGGGTTACACCGAACGCCGCGGCTTCGAGACCTATTTCCTGGCCGAAGCGAAGACCGAGGACGCGGCGCGGGTGGAGCAGATGGAGAACGAGGCGATCCGGTTCGAGAAGCCCGATGCCAATTCGCGGGATCCGGGCGGGCTGGACTTCATTCTCCGCGACCTGCAGCTCAACGAGCATCTCCGGGAATCGGCCCGCCTGGCTGAGCTGATGCAGGAAAAGCTGGATCCTGTGCATACCGGGGATAACCGCGGCGTCAAACAGGCCGGGTTCCGGGTGCTGACCAGCGCCCGGCGCCCGGCGGTCCTGGTCGAGCTTGGGTACAGCACCAATCCCGAGGATGCCAGGCTGCTGACCCGGCGGACCAGCCAGGAATCGCTGGCCTCCGCTGTCGCCGACGCCATCGTCGCGTATCTGCTCGAGTACGAACGGAAGACCGGCCAATGAAACGGACCGTGGGCCTGCTGCTGCTCGGATGCCTGGCGGGGTGCGCGTATTACAACGGGATGTATAATGCCCGGCGATTGGCCCACCAGGCGGAAAAGGCGGAGCGGGAAGGCCGCACCTTCGACGCGGCGAGTCTGTGGGGCCAGGCCGGGGTCAAGGCGGACACCATGCTCGCTCGGCATGGCTCCAGCACGTGGGCCGACGACGCTCTGCTCATCCGGGGAAAGGCGTTCCAGCGGCTGGGAGATTGTTCCGGCGCCATCACCACGCTTCGCCGTTTGCTCGCCAGCTCCACCGATTCTCTGCTGGTCGAAGAAGGCTCCTTCCTGCTGGGCAACTGCTACCAGAGAATGAATGACCCGGAGGAGGCCACGGCCGCCTTTGCGGTGTTGATCAACAGTCACGACCCGGAGCGCCGGCGCGAAGCGTTGTACCAGCATGGCCACTCCCTGGTCCTGGGGGACCGGTTCCAGGAGGCCCTGGGCGAGCTGGAGCGGACCGACCATCCCCGGGCCGCCGGTGAGCGTGCCGCTGCCCTGGCCGGACTGGGTCGCACCAGCGAAGCGCTCGTGATTGCCGATTCGCTGCTGGTCGCGCAGGACACTGCCGCCTCGTGGGCGCTCCTGCTCAGCCTCATCGGCCGAGTCGACCCGGTGGCGGCCTCCGGGCTGGTGAACCGGGTGGTCAGTATTCCACACTTCAAGCCCGAACTGGCTGGTGAGCTGCTCCTTGCCGATGGCCGACGGCTCCTGCCCCATCACCCGGAGCTGGCGGAGAAGCAGCTGACAGGGTCGGTTCAGGCGGCGCCCAATTCCCAGTCGAGCAACATCGCCCGGTTCGATCTGCTTCGGATGCGGATCGAGCGGGTGACCGATATCGATTCCCTGACCCTGGTGCAGCGGGAGTTTTCCGACGTGCAGCAAATCGGGGGAAATCCCGGAATCCTGATTGGCCGATATGATCGCGCGGCGGGAACTATCCGGGAACTGGCGGATTCAGTGGCCGGCGGCTCGGCCGGCCCCGACATCCGGCTCTTCATGGCGGCTGAGCTGGCGCGCGATTCCCTGGAGATGACGGGGCTCGCGGCGAACATTTTTGCCCGGATTGCACGGAACTATCCGGAGTCACCCTATGCGCCGAAGGCGGTCCTGGCGTTGATGGCGCTGGAGCCTGGTATCGCCGACTCGGCGCAAACGCTGCTGCGGCAGCGCTACCCCGAGAGCCCGTACCTGCTCGCCTGGGATGGCCAACCCGCGCCGACCTTCACCCACCTCGAGGACTCGCTGGCCGCCTTTGCCTCGAAGCTGCACCGCCCGGCGCGGGTGAATTCTCCGACCCGAACCACGACCCGGCCCGCCCAGGGCACCGGGTTGCCGCAGAATTGATGGCCCGGAGCCTGGCTCGCGACATTCTCGGCATCCATTTCCAAAACCCGGTTCTCGTTGCTGCAGGCACCGCCGGTTTCGGCCGGGAGCTGGCCGGCGTCATGGATATGGAGAAGCTCGGAGGACTGGTCACCAAGGCGGTTTCCGCCGAGCCCCGCGCCGGCAACCCCTCACCCAGGGTAGCGGAGTTCCCTGGCGGAATGCTGAACTCGGTGGGACTCGCCAACCCGGGTCTCAGGCATGTCCTGGCGGACGAGCTGCCCTGGCTCGCCGCCAACGTCCAGGCTGCTCGGGTGCTGGTGAACGTGGTGGGGTTCACCGAGGAGGAGTACGCGACCGTGATCGAAGGGCTGGAGGCGGCACCGGGCATTTCGGCCTATGAGATCAACCTCTCCTGTCCCAACACCTCACGCGGCGGCATCGAGTTTGGCGCCGATCCGGACGCCGTCACCCGGTTGATCACCCGCTGCCGCGGGATCACCCGGCGCCCCATCTTCGCCAAACTCTCTCCGGTGCTCCCCGACATTCCCGCGATGGCCCTGGTAGCGCGCGACGCCGGCGCGGACGGCGTCTCGCTCATCAACACTCTTCCCGGCTACCTCGCCGATGACGCCGCCCGTCCCCGCCTGGGCCAGGGCAATGGTGGCGTCAGTGGTCCCGCGCTTCTGCCTATCGGGGTGCTGGCCACCCGAAGAGTTCACGAGCGCCTGCCGGACCTCGCCATCATCGGAGTCGGCGGCATTCGAAGCGCCGAGGATGCCCGGCAATATCTCGATGCCGGAGCCGGCCTGGTCGCGATCGGGACCGCAGCGCTGGCCGATCCCCACCTGCCGGCGCGGGTGGTGCGGGATCTGGAGAACCATGGCTGAGCTGATCCTCGCCCTCGATCTGCCCTCCGCCAGGGCCGCGCTGGCGATGGTGGACCGGCTGGCCGGCCTTCGCTGGGTGAAGGTGGGTCCCATCCTGATGACGCGGGAAGGTCCTTCCACCGTCCATGCACTTCGGGAGCGCGGCCTCCAGGTCTTTCTCGATCTCAAGTGGCATGATATTCCCAACACGGTGGCGGGCGCGGTGTCAGCGGCGGTGGATCTCGGCGTGGCCCTGGCGACGGTTCACACCCTGGGTGGGCCGCAAATGATGGAAGCAGCTGCCCGCGCCGCCGCCGGCCGGACCCGCCTTGTGGGGGTGACAGTGCTGACCTCTCACGACGACGATTCGTTCGGCGCCGTCCTCGGGCGGGGGAGGGTGCATATCGAAGCCGAGGTCGTCAGGCTGGCCCGGGCCGCGGTGCAGAGCGGATTGGATGGTGTCGTCTGCTCACCGCGAGAAGTCGGGGTCCTCCGGCAGCAGTTGGGCCCGGAGCCATGGCTGGTGGTACCCGGCATCCGGCAGCCGGGTGACCCGGCCGGTGACCAGTCCCGTACCGCGACAGCCTCGGAAGCAGTGGCGGCCGGGGCTACGCATCTCGTGGTGGGGCGGCCGATTCTGGAATCCTCCGATCCCGCTGAGTCATATCACAGAATCCTGGAGTCCATGGCGTGAAATTGAAGCTGCTGGTTGGCGTTCTCCTGTTGCTTCCGGCTCCGTTGCGGGCGCAGGGAGTTTCCCTGCGAACGGTGGCCGAGCAGACCCGCGGCTTCTGGCAATCCCAGGACTCCCGAGGCCTGGTCAGCCAGGGCTCCCAGCTGCTGCTCCAGCTTCCGGAAGCCGATCCCTCGGCGCCAGTCGGCCGGGCCCAGGCCGCCAAGCTGCTGCGGAATTACTTCAACCATGCCGACGAGGTTGAAACCCGGGTCACCGATGTCCGGGAAATGGATGGAGGGCTCGGCCTGGTGGAGCTGCGCCGCCAGTTTCGGGTGCGGGGCACCCAGGAAACCCAGGAACAGCGAATCCTGCTCAGCTATCACGCCAGCGGGAACGGATGGACCCTGGTGGAGTTGCGGATCAGCCGGTAGGTAGGGGCGCACAGCGTGCGCCCGTGTGCGCCGCCAAAAAGGACCAAATCATGTCGCGTATCCTGGTCATAGACGACGACTCCAGTGTTCGCCAGATCGTGAAAACCGCTCTGGAGCTCGACAAGCACGAGGTGGTAGAGGCGGAAAACGGCAACGAAGGATTGCGGCGCTGGCGGGAGGACCGGCCCGACCTGGTGATCACCGACATCATGATGCCGGAAAAGGATGGCTACGAGACCCTCTTCGAGCTGCTGACCATGGAGCCCAACGTGAAGGTCATCGCCATGACCGGCGGGGGGTGGCGGGACACCCTGGACCGGCTGTGGGACGCGCAGCTGCACGGGGCCTCGAGAACCATCCCCAAACCATTCTCCCTGACCGAGATGCGCCGCATCGTGGCGGAGGTACTGGCCCAGTAGTTCTCCACCCTCCGAGCGACCCATAAGTCCCCCATAGAATTCGACTTGCATCCGGTTTCCGGCCGGTCTATATTGGTCAGCTAGCCAAAAAACCGGACTTCAGGAGCAAGCGTGAAGGTACGATCGAGCGTCAAGCCAATCTGCGAACACTGCAA
>JBDTTZ010000083.1:0-3426 GCA_040008015.1 Gemmatimonadota bacterium | reverse complement strand
ATACCATCCTTGGCCATCGCCGCCACCTTGGGCGTGGTGATGACCTTGGGATTCACGCTCACCTGCACCGCTTCGAACACGTCGCGGCCGGCCAGGTCGATCGCGGTGGCCTGCTTGAGATCGAGGGTGATGCCAGCCTTGTCCGCCGCGATGAGCGCCCGGACCACCCGCTCGACGTTGCCGCCGGCCAGGTAGTGCGCTTCCAGCGCGTTGATCGGCAGCATCAGCCCCGCCTTGTGCGCGTTGATCATCGGGTTGACGATCAACGCCGGATTGACCTTCCGGAACCGCATGCCGAAGAGATTGGAAAACGGCACTTTGACTTCCGACATGCGGGCCTGGAACCAGAGGCCGAACGGAAGAAAGCGGAAGAAAATGACCAGGACCAGGATGCAGATGATCGTGATCACGACCAGGAACGGAGCACTGGACTGCGTCAGGCGATCCACTGGAACTCCCGGCTAAGTGTTGGCCCGCACCACGTGGCGATGGCCTTCCGCCCGTACGATCCGCACCACGGTGCCGGCGCGAACGTAGTCGCCTTCGGTCACCACATCAATCCGCTCGCCATCGATCGAAACCGTCCCCGAGGGACGCAGGTCGGTGAGCGCGACGGCGTCCTTGCCCACCAGGTCGTTGCGCGCGACGGCGGAGACGTAGCCCTCGCCCGAGTGCAGTCCTTCCTTCAGCAGCAGACCCCGGAACCGGGTGCTGTTGGGCAGGTGGCGGAACCAGGTGATGACAACCGCGAGGGTCAGCACCAGGGTGGCACCCAGCACCGCGAGCGACTGCGCCACGTCGGACCAGCTGGGGGACGGCCCCAGCATCGCCATCACGATGGCGGCGCCCAGCAACACCATGCCGAGAATGCCGGCCACGCCGAAGCCGGGTAGCAGGAAGACCTCGATCGCGATGGAAACCAGACCGGCGAGCAGCAGGATAACCTCTTCGAGGCCGGCCAATCCCACCAGGTAGTGGGCGCCGAAGAAAAGCCCGAGCGAGAGCAGGCTCAACACCCCGCCCAGCCCAAAGGCTCCCGCCTTGATTTCGAAGACCAGTCCCAGGAGACCGAGCGAAAGCAGCAGGGGCGCGACGAGAGGGTTGGTGAAGAACTGCACCAGGGATTCCGCCCAGTTCACGCCGACGGTGACCACACTGGCATCGGGCAGACCGATCGCCGTCAATAGATCTTTCTGGCTGTCCACCTTGCCCCTGGCGAAAGCGACCCGGATGGCCTCGTCGGTACTCAGGGTGAGGAGCTGCCCGGCCGGCAGCAGGCCAGGCACGCCGCGCGAATCATCCACCATGGCCTCGGCGATCGCGGGATCCAGCCCGTTCGCCTGGGCCAGCGCGCGAAACTCACCCCGCATGGCGGAGACGTATTTCTCGGGAAGCTTGGCGCCCTGCCCGTCCACCGGCGTCGCGGCGCCGAGGACGGCGCCGGAGTGCATGTAGATCCCGTCGGTCGCGATGGAGATGAGTGCGCCGGCGCTGTAGGCCCGCGGATTAACCCAGGCATACACCGGGACTCGAGTGGCCCGGATGGCATCAACGATGGCTTCGGCGGCGTCAATCCGGCCGCCCGGCGTATTGATGTCGAGGATGACAGCCGAGGCGCCGCCTACTTCCGCCTGCCGCAGGGCCCGGGCGACATAGGGAGCCATGCCGCCGTCGATGGTCCCGGAAACACTGATCCGATAGACGGATTGCTGGGCAGCGACCGGAATGGTCGCGCCGGCGAGGAGGAGCGAAACCAGGTACAGCCGCATCGCGCATCCATTGTGGGGAATACGGAAAAGCTAGTGGTCTGGAGAGTCTGGTGGAAGGAGGAACATTGAGGATTCTTCAATCTTCAATCTTCAATCTTGTTTACGGTCGCAAACGACGCCGTTGCGGTAGCTCGGTATTCTGGCCCTGCGCGTTCTGAATCGCCTCGAGCAGCCGCTCCCGCATGATGAAGAACTGGGCGCGCTGCACCGGGGTGAGGTAGGTCATCTCTTTCAATTCGTCCCGATAGCTCTGCACCTGCTGGATCTTGAGGGTGAGCAACTGATCGGTGAGCCGGGCGACGCTGTCCTGGTCGGCGGCAATTCCGGGCCGCATCTGCGCGCCGAGGGCCGCCTTGAGCCGGCGTTCCTGGATCTCCAGGGTCCGGCGCTTGGCGAACCAGGTGAGCGCCGTTGCCCGCATCTTGTCGGACTGCTCCTGAGTGAGTCCCAGCTGCTGCTGCACCTGGCGGGCAAAGCGCTCCTGGATGACGCCGCGGAGCGAGTCGGCCCGGGCTGGGTCGGCCTCGTCCTGTGCCCGGAGCGGACTCACCGCCATGGCCAACAGGAAGCCAACGAGAATTGGCCCACTGGCCCACTCTCCCACTTGCCCACAGAGATTGCGCATTACCCCTCCAGCGAGCGGAGCAACCGCTCCAGTTGATGATCGTCGAGATCCTGAAGCGAGGGCGCATCCAGGGTAGAGCTCGAGCCGAGCGGCGGCTCCAGGGTTTCCAGGACCGCCTGAAGCTGGGAGGCGGAAAGACTGTCCAGCTCGGTGAATGGGATCTCCAGCCTGGTGGCGACCGGACCCTGCCCCGATGCCGGCTTTTCACCGGGCCTGGTGACGACGAGCACGATTGCCGCCGCCGCAGCGAGTGGGGCCACGACCCAGGCGCGTCTTCGGTTTCTTGCCTTGCGGCGCTCCGCCGCCAGCCGCTGCTGCACCATGCTCCCGATTCTTCCGGCGTCGAGCGAAGGGAGGCCGGCACCAAGCGCGGCACCCCGGGCCAGCAGCTGCCATTCGGCCCGGCAATCGGCACAGACCGACAGGTGCTCCTCTTCCTCCCGGCTCCAATGGTCCGAGCCCGCCAGCACGGCAGCCATTCGGTCGGATAGTCGCTCGCAGTTCATACCAGCAACTCCTTCATTCGTTTCACCGCGTGATGGTAATGGACCCGGGCGGCTCCGGGCGTGGTGCCCAGCGCCACCGCGATTTCATCGTACTCGCTGCCCAGCTGGGATCGCATGAGAAACACTTCGCGCTGGAGCCGGGGCAACCCGGCCAGACCTTCCCGCATTCGGTTCTCGGCCTCGGTCGCCGCCAGCTCCGCGTGGGGGTCGCTCCGGTCGGGAAGATCGCGGTCTTCCAGCGACAACATGGTGCGCCCCTTCCGCCGGCGATACTCGTCCTTCAGCAGGTTGGCGGCAATACTGAACAGCCAGCTGCGGAACGACGCCTGCTCCCGCCAGAACTCGAGTTTTCGAAACGCCCGGAAGAAAGACTCCTGCACCAGGTCTTCGATGTCGCTCAGGCCCGCCCCAGAGGCGTAGAGAAATCGACCGATAGCCGCGGTATGGCGATCGACGAGAGCCGCTGCGGCACCTTCATCACCTGAGCGGTAGCGGGCGGCCAGCGCCGCATCGGTCGAGGGATCAG
>JBDTTZ010000082.1:0-2395 GCA_040008015.1 Gemmatimonadota bacterium | reverse complement strand
CTCTCCTTCGACCGGGGCTGGATCTCGCCCGCGGCACGCTGCGCCGGCGGGGTGCTGGCCGGCGTCGTAATTGCCGCCATCGGCTGGAGACTGCTGGAGAAGACCCGGACCTATGGCGCGGCACTGATCGGCTGCGGTGCGGCCATCGTGTACCTCACGGTGTGGGCCGCCACCCGGCTCTACGAGTTCCTGCCGCCCTCGACCGGCATCGCCGTCCTGGCGCTAGTGTCGCTCTCGCTCGCCGGGATCGCCTTTGCGATCGACGCCGAGGCGCTGGGCGCTACTGCGGCGCTGGGCGCCTTTTTCGCCCCCCTGCTCCTGGAAAGCGATCCCACCAGGGCCAACGCGCTCCTCCTCTACCTCGGCTGCATCGGCGCGGCGCTGGGCTGGGTGGCAGCCAATCGCCGCTGGCGGCTCGCGATGCTGGTCGTCGCCCTGAGCTTCTTCGGCCTGGTCACCACCGGCGCCTCCAACTACGCCAATCCCTGGTGGGTACTGGCCTACGGCCTGGTCGGTGGATGCGGCGGACTCTACGTGGGACTCCGCGAAGGCTGGTGGGAGACTCGAATCCTCGCCTTCATGGGCGGGTGGGGACTGCTCCGGCTTGCCGACGACCACATGGCCGAGCACTGGCCCACGGTGCTGGGCGCGGTGGTGCTGGCGGCGCCGGTGTGGTGGCGCGCGCTCCGTTCCGATACCACCTGGCCCGGGAACCAGCACACCGCAGTCCCCCGTTCTGACTGGTCGTTCGGTGAAACGCTCTACTTCTACGTCACCCCATTGCTCCTGGGCTGGGCGGTCTACCAGCTGAACCCGGCATCGTTCGACCGGAATCCCGGCCTGGTCGCGTTGATCATCTCGATTCCCTACCTGGTCGCCGGGTTCAGCGCCGAGCGGCGGCCCTTCGCGCTGGCGGGCACCACGGCCGTGCTGGCCGCCGCGATGCTGCAGTGGCGAGGGATCGAGGCGGCGTGGGCGCTGCTGCTGCTCGGGCTCCTGTGGACCGGGACCGACCATATCCTGCGCCGCACCGACGGCCGCTGGTACGGCGTGATCGCGGCCGGCATCGGTCTCGCCCACCTGCTTACCACGGTGCAGACCGCGCGTGGATCGGGCGACCCGGCGTTCGTGGGCGCCTGGGCGCTGACGCTGTGGTGGGCGGCGGCCGAGTTCGCGGGGTTTGCCCTGGGATACTGGCGGAGGGTAGAGAGTGACGATGCGTCAATCCAGAAAAGCGTTCCTTCAGGCTTCTGGATCACCACGGGCCTGATCCTGCTGTTCGGGGTAACCCGGGAGCTCAACCGTTACTTCGCACAGGGCGATCTTGCCCGGGTGACCGCGAACCTGGCGAGCGGGCTTGCCGTCTCCGCCTGGTGGATCGTCTTTGCGGCGGTGCTCATCCTGCTCGGCTTCCGCCGGGGGATTCAACCGGTGCGGGTGGCGGGGCTCATGGTGGCGGGAATGGCGGTGTTGAAGGTGGTACTCTTCGATCTCTCGACGCTGGATGCCTTGTACCGGGTGGGATCGGTGCTGGTTTTGGGGGTCGTGTCGCTGGGGCTGGCGTATGTCTATAACAAGCGGGCGGCACCTCACCCCCCAGCCCCCTCTCCATGAATGGAGAGGGGAGGAGCGTTCATGGAGAGGGGACAGGCTTCGACACCTTCACCGACGACCACACCGCGATCGCGGTGATCAGCACGTTGGCCACTATGACGGGATATGCGTGGAGCAGGATCCCGTAGAGCATCCACAGTACGGCAGCCAGGGCCTGGACCCTCCGCAGGGTCGTGGGATTCTTGAACAGGTAGGACAGGAGGACGGCGGCGGTGGCGAGGTACCCGATCAGATCGTTCATCCAGTGACTCCGAATAACAGGGACAATCATGCAGCGCTCCGGCCGTCTCTCATGGGCAACGGCACTGATGCTACTCACAACCCTCTCCGGCTGCAAGAAAGCTGAAGTCGGCGGAGGTGACGGCCCATGGAAAGTCAGCATCGAAGGCTATGGACCGATCAAGACGGGGATGACGCCGGCGGAAGCGCAGACCGCCGGCAGCCGGCCGCTCACCTCCATTAACCCCGGCTCCGAGGAGTGTGACTTCGTCCAGGTCCAGGGCGACACCACGCGCGGCGTGCAATTCATGGTGGTGGCGGGGCAGATCGCCCGGGTGGACATCGACGATTCCGCCATCAGCACCAACCACGGGATCCGGATCGGGGATTCCGAGGCGAAGGTACAGGAGGCCTATCCCGGCCGGGTCACCGTCACACCGCACAAGTACGTGGATGGACACTACCTGACCATCGCACCGGAAACACCGGCCGACAGCACGTTCCGGGTGATCTTCGAGACCGACGGCACCAGGGTGACGACCTACCGGTCGGGCCGGATGCC
>JBDTTZ010000081.1:0-4449 GCA_040008015.1 Gemmatimonadota bacterium | reverse complement strand
ACCTGCCGACTTCAATTCTCCGATCCACTCTCACTTCCGGGTCCGTCCGGACCCCCATCATCGATCTGGGTCACCGCGCCGTCGGAAATCCTGACCTTGACATCCTTGTCTCCTGACGGCGTCGCGGTGACCGGCACCCCAAAGACCTGGGTGCCATCCTGATCCTCCTGCTCCACCGAACCGGCGGTGCCCTGGGCTGCCAGGGCGGCAATCTGCTGCGCCTGAACCGCGGTGACAGGCCCATTGATTCCAAGTGAGTTGGCGAACGAGCTGTTCGGCGGATTGAATCTCACCGTGCTGCCATTGCCGGGAGCGGCTGCGCCGTTGCCGGTGCAGCCGGCCAGGGCAACAACGGCAGCCGAGAAAAGGGATTGTGCCAGCATGCGGTACTTCATAAGGTCCTCCTTGAGTTGGAAATAGCATGGGACAACCAGCCTGCATCCTTCATTCGGTACCAGCCCGGAACTGACCTTCCGCTTCAGGGAAATGGCAGCAGGTATATGCCGGCACTCTCGGGCTTCACCGCCGCGGATATCAACGGGCCTCGTTTGGCGAAGAGAACCCGATCCGCGACCCGAACCTCCGCCCGCAGGAGCCGGCGGGGAATGGTGATCTGGTAGTCTGCGTTGGTTCCTTCATTGGTGATGGTGACTCTTCCGTTTCGCACGGTATACGGCACGAAGCCGGTGGCAACGACCTCGACATTCGAGCCGTCACCCTCCATAATCGTGAGCGTCCCCGCTGCCTGGCTACTCAGGAACACAATCTCTGCGGTATCGCCGGCCTCCAGCGAGATACCGGTCGAGACTGGACTATCAGCCTGGGGGAAACGTTTCCCAACAGGAGTGGTGGGCTGGGATCGCTGCACCGCTCCCGCGGAGGTCCGGAACCATCGGGTCGCGATAGTTGCCCCGGCCACTGTGACCATGCCCAGCAGGATCATGGCGGCCAGGAGGGCCCAGCGCCGGGACGTCGGCCGTTTGGCGCGGGCGAGAACGTCGTCGACATTGGGAACCGGAATCGAGCCGCCCAGCAAAGACAGCAGCCCCCGCACCCTCGTCCGGTCGCCCGCGATCGCGCTGGTCGACACCTTGCACACCGGACAGTTCCCCAGGTGCTGCTCCAGCTCAGCGGCCACTACCGGCGCCAATTCCCCATCCAGCAGAGCTCGCCAAGCTGAGTCATCGGGATGCATGGGTCCGCCTCTCATAAGCTTGGGCAAAGGCCGCGGTCGCCCGGATCAGGAGAGTACCGACACTGGTCGGCGCCAGTCCGAGTGCCACGGCAATCTCTCGATAGGAATAGCCCTCATGATGGAGCACCAGGAGTTGCTGTTCGCGTGGTTTCATCGTTTCCAGAACTCCTCTCACCAGTGACTGGCGTTCCTTCAGAAGCAGGTCCGATTCCGGGCTGCTTGGCTCCCCACGGCCTTTGCTGTGGAGATTGGGGAGGGCCAGCAGCCGGAGCTGGCGGCTCCTTTTTCTTCGCTCATCGCGAAGCAGGTTGTTTGCCACCGAGACCAGCCACGCCGCTGCATCGTCCGGCATCGCGCCCCGCCGGTAGAGTCGGACAAACGTGTCCTGGGCTACATCATCGGCCAGCTCCGCATCGCCTGAAAACCGGCGAAGGTAGCTGTAGAGCGCCGAGAATCGCTCCGCAAACAAGGCTCTGAACGAGGCCTCGAAAGGCGACTCGCGGTCAGAAGTTTCTACAGGTTTTGACAATTGCCCGGGTCCTCAGCCGGCGGGTCTTCCAGCAGAGGATCGCGTGAGGCCGGCGGATTGTGACGGAGATCGGGCAGGCGGTGGGAGGCGAAGATACGGCTAGAACTTCCACCCGACCTGAAAGCCAATGGAGCGCGAGGGGTACGAAATGGTTCGAGGTGACGGCGATCCCGGCTTGGCGACCAAGCCCAGCACATTGACCTGGTTAAAGAGATTGTTGAGTGTCAGCGACGTTGTGAGGACTCCCGGCGCCCCCATGATTGTCACACCCCACCTCCGCTCGATCCCGAGGTCCGACCTGGAATAGGAAGGAAGCCGGGACTGGTTTACCGGGCCGGCGATCGCCTCCGGGCTTCCCGCGACCTCGCCTCCCACCCCGGTCGCTCCGGTAAGGTGCCAATCGAGGTTGTCCCGCAGCAGGGTGGTGGGAGATCCCGCCGCCCAGGAGTTGGTGAAACGGATCATGGTGAATTCGTTGAGCTGGTAGCCGGCCCCCACGGCCACCCAGGAGCCGCGCTGTGCTCCAGGTGAGAACTCGGTGGGGCCGGACTCCCGTACGGTATTCGCCCAGCCGGCGACGCCCTTCAGATCGAGCCGGCTGGAATGATGGGTCAGCTCGATGGTGAGGCCTTCGGCGTGGCCCGGCCCGGTGGGAAATTTCCGGTCGGCGAACGGTGCCACGGTCACCGCGGCAACTCCGGGCAGATACCGGAATCCCCGCACGTAGCCATCGACACGAAGGCCGGTGTGGGAACCCAGTCGGGACTCCAACGCGGCGGAGACCTGATCGGAGCGGGCAGGACCGAGCCCCGCGGAGCCCACGGCCACGGGCAGATCGGCTCCGAAGACCCGATCGACCAGCGATTCCTCGTTTCGCAGCGACTGAACGTACTGGTACATCCGGGCATAGCCCAGCGACAGCGAAACCGCCGAAGTGAGTCTGTAGCGGGCCGACAGTCGCGGTTCGAGCCTTACACCGAAGCGGGCCAGGTAGTTGGCGTGAAGCCCGGCGACAACCGACCAATGAGCACCAATCGGGCGGCCTTCCTCTACAAAAGCGCCGACGATCGTCGGCCCGGAAGCGAGGTGCATCGGCTGGAAGCCGGAGGTGGTCGCGGGGATCACTGACGCGGAGACATCATAACGGACATCCAGGCGACGAAGCTCCACTCCGGCCAGACGGTGGCCCATAGTCCGGTTCCTGAGAAGCTCAAGGCTCACTCCGGTCTCGTTCAGGTTGCTGGTCAATCGTTGGGGCACATCGTGCCCCGACCAATCCACACCCGCCCCGGCTTCGGCGTGCCAGGCCCGCGCGGTTAGCTGGCGATCCCCGCTCCCGGGATGGCGCCAAACGATAGCCTCCGTATTGTTGGACCAGTGAAAACGGTTAAACAGCGTGTCGGCGTTTTGGCCCTGGCTGTTGCCTGGTAGGGCCAGGGCGGCAAACCCCAGTTGGTCGGTACTCCACACCGCATAGACCGACAGGTTGTCTCTTCCCAGGGCGTAGCTGCCGCGGAACAGGTAGTCCTGGAACCGGTTCGCCTTCTCACCATCACCCGGATCGGCCGCGAAGATTCCCCGGTAACTCCGCCTGCCGCTCAACAGCAACGATCCCTGACCCCTGTCGAACGGTGTTTCAAGCATCCCCCGCAGTGACATCGGGGTCCAGGCACCGGTCAGGGTGGGACGGGTCACGGAGCCCGAACGGATTTCCACGCCGATCACGCTCGAGAGCCGGCCGCTGAGGTTCGCCGGCGGAACCGCAGAGTGCAGGTCCACACTTCCAATCACGTCCGGATTGAAGATGCTGGCGACCCCACCCAGGTGCATGGCGCCGTAAACCGGGACGCCATCGAGGAGAACCAGGTTCTGGTCGCTCGATCCACCCCGGATGTGCAGGGTACTGGGGAAACCGCCCTGGGCTCCGGTCCCCGGTGACTGGGCAAGGGTAAGCAGGGGATCCCGGTCGACGGCAAGTGGATCGTGCTGAATCGAATCCCGGGTGAAGCGTCGGAACCCGATCTCGGCGGGATCATCCGCAGGCCAGCCGGATAAGCCGGGTTCATCGCGCGAAGCTATTGTATTGACTTCGATCGAAGCAATCTTCATGGGGAGCGGCTGTAGTTCGACATCGAGACGGAAGGAATGTCCGGGCGGAACCGTTACTTCGACCGTGATCGAATCGTACTGGGGACGACTGAACTGAAGTCGCCCGTGGCCAAGTCCGCTACCGGGCAGGGAATACTCCCCGACTTCATTCGTCAGCGTGACGACCGACCGGTCCACCGCTTCTACGCGAACCCCGGATAGCGCGACGCCGGTCACGCCGTCGCGCGCGGTTCCGTAAACCGAATCGGCCGGTGACGCGAACTGCAACGTCAGCAATAGGAAGTGTTCCGGGCTCGTCATTGAGCCCTGAGCGGCATCAGGAACCAGAGCGACGCGCTGAGCACCGACGTCCTCAGGGAGCGACCGGTCCTGGTAAGCACCCAGCCGTTTATCGCCAGCAAAGCGACGAGGCTCATCTTGACCTAGCCCGCTCACCAGCATGAGACCGGGGGCCGCGACCACCGTGTGATGAACGTGGCGCAGCTCTTCTATATGGAGCGGCGAGCCTGGCGACTTCCTGCACCGGTATCATTCATTCCTTCCAGATCAGCATCATGAGGTCGGGAGCAGGCATAGCAGCAGCATGCGGTTCCTACGCGGAAGATCCAGGTGAAAA